>CAZHEW010000004.1:14208-28693 GCA_964531815.1 uncultured Verrucomicrobiota bacterium | reverse complement strand
AACCGCGACGCGCTCCTTGTCCATCGCCTCGAGCACCCGGGGCACCGACGGGCTCGCGCCCTCGTGGTAGTACTCAAACTCGCCGTGCCGTTCCTCGATCCAGGCCGCGTTAAGAATAGTGATGGCGGGATGGAAGATGCTGCCGACGTTGTCCAGGCTGGTCCGCAGGACATTGTCACCGGCGGTGAAATAGGGCAGGACACGAACCACGACCGACAGGACATCCGGCGTGAGATACGCCGGCAGGGCGGAAAGAGGCACCGCATTCTTTATGCTGAAGAAGTGAACGCTGCCGGGATCGATATCGCGGCAGGCGTAGAGCAGTGTCTGCGTCTCGGCCAACACTGGCCGGCCTGGGCACTTCTTTTCGTTCAGCACGGTGGAAAACTCGAGCGCGCCCCCTGTCCGGCCGGGATTGAGCACCACGATCTGGCTCCGCCGCAGGTGCGCTGCCCCCTCTCGCGCGACGGGTAGAAGTAGAGGTAGCCCTGGCTCGTCCCGCCGCAGGACCAGGCGAGGCGCACGTCCCCGGCGCGGACGTTGCAGTCGTGCCTGGGCAGGGCCAGCGCCTCCGGCGATTCGTCGTAAGGCTCCTTCTCATACACCTCGCCCGTGCCGGTTTGGACGGTTTGCGAGTTAGCGGCGCGGCAGCGCCAGCGGCAGGTTGCCGTCTTGACGCCGAAACGCGTGAACTGCACCGCCGCCTTGCGGCCGTCGGCCCGGGTGACGAGGACGACGTCGTTGGTGGTGACCGTGAGCGATTGGGAATGCGTGCTCATGCAGATGCTGACGGGGTCTCGTGGGATGCCGACCGCGCGCTTGACCGCCGGTTCCCATCCCGGCCAGGTGGGCGTCTCGGTGCGGCTGTCGCAATAGACCTTCCGCCAGACCTTTCGCTCTGTGGTCCAGTCGAGGAACCGGCTGGGGCTTGCTGCCGGACCGGGATCGGTGGCCGTGGGGAGGCGCGGATGGCCGAGAAACTCCTCCGGCATGAGCACGAGTGTGAAGCCTTCTTGAGTCAGTTCGCCTTTCGGCCCTCTGACCCGGCTCGGTCCGGTGAACGTGAAACCTGCCCCGCGAATGAAGGAGGCATCGAAGCCATAGGGTTGGGCGTCCAGATAATGCCGCAGGGTCCAATCCGCCGGGAGGATGGCGCGCAAGGCGGCGAGCGATTCGTCCGCAGCCACCTCCCGCGCCAGCGAAACGCGCTTCTCCAGGGCCCGACGGATGCGGGGATCGCCCCGCGGATCCGGCCCGACGCCGAAATCTGCCGTCGGGTAGGCGCGGTCAATCGCGAGTACATTTTGGCTCTGGTTCGTGCGAAAGTGCGCATCCACGATTATGCCGGGCACGGCAAAGGACATCGAGGAAACACTCGTCACGAACACTCCCAGGTAGATCGGCTCGCCTTCGGCGGTCACCACGAATGGGGTGCCAGGCACTGGCGGGCGCGGCAGGCGGGCCCGCGCCTCGGATGTCAGCCGCAGCATGTGGGTCGTGAGGTCGTAGTTCAGTATGTCCGCGTCGGAGATCACAGGCGCGGGTGACAGGGCGACTTTGGAGCAATCGCCACCTCCGCGCGCAAGCAAGCCGCGGTCCACCGGGTCCGCCACGGTGTAGATGGCGAAGGCGGGCTCGGGGGCCGTCATCGCTGCCTGGCCTCCCGTGAGGCAGAACCGGGCGCCAGCCAAAGCGAGCGCGAGCGGCGCGAACTGCTTGAACCAGAATCTCATGTCTCCACCTTTGCTATGCAAATGAGCGGGAGATGTCAAAGCCGCGCAAAACAACTGTAAAATATTCGTCACACGGTTCGGAATTCGGAATGCGGAGTGAGCGGCGGCGCCGGGTTCATTTGCCGGTGTTGACTATACCGTCCAGACGGTGTAGTCTTTCCAGTATGAAACGAAAACCGTCAGGGAACACCCGGGAGCGGCTGCTGGATGCAGCGGAGGCCGTCGTGATAGAGCAAGGCGTCAGCGCGCTGACCCTGGACGCGGTCGCGGCGCGGGCCAAGGTCAGCAAGGGGGGGCTGCTGTATCACTTCTCCTCCAAGGAGGTGGTCGTGCTGGGCATGGTCTCGCGGATAGCGTCACTCATTCAGGAGCGATTCGCCTTTGGTTTGGCCGGCGAGCCGCCCGGCCCGGGGCGACACGCCCGCACGCTGCTGGGGTTAATGCTGGACAGGGAAGGCTCGCTGTTTCCCCGGCTCCAAAGGGTGGCCGGCCCGTTGCTGGGGGCCATATCCAGCAATCCGAAGATGCTGGAGCCGATGCAGCGGTTCTTCAAGGGAGTGCATCAGGGAATGCTGAATGACGGGCTGCCGGCGGATCGTGCCTGGCTGTTGCTGGCGGCCCTGGACGGTCTCAAGTTCTGGAAGGTCTTCGGCATCCTGCAACCGTCACAGAAGGACCTGGCGGCGCTTCGGCGGCTGCTCGAGCGGATCATAAAGGAGGGGCAACTGTGAAGAGAATAATCATCGTTGTAGTCGTGCTGCTGTGCGTTGGGGGCGGCGCGTGGTTGTATCACAAGTATCACCAGGGACCGAAGACGGGGCTGACGCTCTACGGGAATGTGGATATTCGCGAGGTCACGCTCGGTTTCCGCGTTCCGGGCAAGCTGGCGAGGCTGGTTTACGACGAAGGGGACGCGGTGATGGCGGGCGAGGTGATCGCCAGCCTGGACGCAGAACCTTACAGCAACCTGGTGGCCAGCGCGCAGGCGCAGGTTGAATCGCTGCGGGCGCGCCTGAAGCTGCGTGAAACAGGAAACCGCCCGGAGGAGATTGCACAGGCCCGATCGCTGGTGCGCGAGCGCGAGGCCACGGCCATCAATGCCGAGCGGTTGTTGAAACGGTCGGATGAGCTGCTGGCCGTCAAGGCCGTGGCGATACAGGACCGCGACAACGCCGCGGCCAGTTACGACGAGGCGGCGGCGCGATTGAAGTCCGCGCGCGACAACCTGGCGCTGCTCGAAGCGGGGTTTCGCGCGGAAGACATTGCCCAGGCCAGGGCCGATCTCGCCCAGGCCGAAGCAGGGCTGGCTGCGGCCAGGCTTCAGGTGAAGGACACAGTGTTAACGGCGCCGTCGGACGGCGTGATTCTGACACGGGCTCAGGAGGCGGGCGCCGTCCTGGCGGCCGGTACCGCGGTCTTCACAGTCTCGCTGGCGAATCCGGTTTGGGTCCGCGCCTACGTGCAGGAACCCGACCTCGGCCGTATTCATCCGGGCATGAAGGTTCAAATCCTCACCGATTCGCGCCGCGACAAGCCTTACACCGGCCGGGTTGGCTACATTTCGCCCCGCGCCGAGTTTACCCCGAAGACCGTAGAGACGACGGAACTGCGGACGGCGCTCGTTTATCGGTTGCGCATTGTCGTGGAGAGCCCTGATGAAGGACTACGTCAGGGCATGCCCGTGACTGTCGTTGTCCCCGGCACCTAACCGCTATGAAAGCGCCGAGAAGCAGTCCGGCGGGGCGGGGACGCAGGGGCAGTGGCGTCAGGACGCGCCCGGGGTGTGCGAGGTTCCGTGAGTGGTTGGGGCCGGGCGACTCGCTGTCCTCGATCGCCGGCAATGCATCATGAGCGACGCGCTGGTGATCCTGAACTCCGTCCGGAAAGTCTTTCCGGGCTCGGAGAAGCCTGCGCTGGAGGGGGTCTCGGCGGTGCTGCGGGCCGGCCAGATCACCGGGTTGGTCGGGCCTGACGGGGCAGGCAAGACGACGCTCATCCGGCTGATGGCCGGGCTGCTGCCCCCGACTTCCGGTGCCATTAGCGTGGGGGGATACGACCCGATTCTCCACGCCGGGAAGGTGCGCGGATGCGTCGGCTATATGCCGCAGAAATTCGGTTTGTACGAAGATCTGTCGGTGCGGGAGAACCTGGAGCTGCACGCCGACCTGCGGGGGGTGGTTGGGGAAGAACGCGTTACGACATTCGAGCGCCTGTTGGCGTTCACCGACCTGGCGCGGTTCACCACGCGGCTGGCCGGCAGGTTGTCGGGCGGCATGAAGCAAAAGCTTGGCCTGGCGTGCTCGCTGCTGGGGCGTCCGAAGTTGTTGCTGCTCGACGAGCCGAGCGTCGGAGTTGACCCGATTTCACGCCGTGAATTGTGGACGATGGTTCGCGAACTCGTGGCCCAAGGCATGGCGGTGGCCTGGAGCACGGCGTATCTGGATGAAGCCGAATTGTGCGGGGAGGTGCTGCTGATGAACGCGGGACGGCTGATATTTGCCGGGAAGCCGTCGGATCTCACGCGACGGCTTCAGGATCGCAGCCTGCAGATCAAGAGGATCACCGGCAACCGTCGGCAGGTGCTGGCGCGCGCGTTGCGTCGGCCCGAAGTGATGGATGGCGTGATACAGGGCCGGGCGGTCCGGCTGGTGCTGCGCCAGGGAGCCGCCCGCCCCATCCTCAAGGAGCTCGATGCGGGCGAGGAGGCACGGCTGGTCCCGGTCGCGCCGCGGTTCGAGGATGCGTTTATCGAGGCGCTCGGGGGCGGCCCGGGCGGCGACTCGGTCCTGGCGCAGCGCCTCCGGCCGATGCCAGGCGGCGACGAAACAGTGGTTGAAGCCGTCGCCTTGACCAAACGCTTTGGCGCCTTCACCGCCACCGACCACGTGGACTTTGCCGTGAAGCGTGGCGAGATTTTCGGCCTGCTCGGCCCGAACGGCGCCGGCAAGTCCACGACCTTCCGCATGATGTGCGGATTGCTCGCGCCCACCTCCGGCACGGCGCGCGTGATGGGCATTGACCTGAAGACGAGCGCCAGCGAGGCCCGCCAGCGGCTCGGTTACATGGCGCAGAAGTTCTCGCTCTACGGCAATCTCACCATCGAACAGAACCTGAAGTTCTTCTCCGGCGCCTACGGCTTGCGCGGCACCCGGCAGAGGAGCGCGATGGCTGAAATGGTCGAGGTCTTCAAGCTCGAGCCGTTCCTCGGGACCACGCCGGACAGGCTGCCGCTGGGGTTCAAGCAGCGGCTTGCTCTGGCCTGCGCCATCATGCACGAGCCCCCCATTCTCTTTCTGGACGAGCCCACCTCCGGCGTTGACCCCGTGACCCGCCGCGAGTTCTGGACGCACATCAACGGCGTGGTGGAAAAGGGCGTGACCGTAATGGTGACGACGCATTTCATGGATGAAGCCGAATACTGCGACCGCATCGCGCTGGTCTTTCGCGGCAAGATCATCGCCGCCGGCTCGCCCGACCAGCTCAAGGAGCAAGCGGCCAACGGCGGCAGTTCAGACCTTACGATGGAAGACGCCTTCATTGCCCTGGTGCGACAACAAGTTTCAGAGGTGCCGCAATGAATGCCGGCTTTTCCTTCCGCCGTTTGCGCGCCCTCTGCCGGAAAGAGACCTGGCAGATCCTGCGCGACCCCAGCAGCAATCTCATCGCCTTCGTGCTGCCGGTGATGATGTTGCTCATTTTCGGTTACGGCATGAATCTCGACTCGACGGTCGTGGACCTTGGCCTGGTGCTGGAAGACAAGAGCCCGGAGGCCCGCCGTTTTGCGGACAGCCTCTATGGCTCGCCGTGTTTTGCGGTCCGCACGGCCAGCGCGCGCGCGGAAATCGAGCAGGCCCTCACCGACGGCCGAGTGCGGGGTTTTGTCGTCGTGCCAGTGGATTTCGCGGAGAAGCTGAAACGGCCGAATGGCGCCGCGCCGCTGCTGGTGGTTGCCGATGGTTCAGAACCCAACACCGCCAACTTCGTGCAGAGCTACGTGTCCGGCGCGTGGAACGGGTGGATGCAGCAGCGCGCTATCGAGCGCGGGGAAACTCCGCCGGCCCGCATCAGCGTCGAACCGCGTTTTTGGTTCAACCCAGCCGCTGAAAGCCGCAACTTTCTGATTCCGGGGTCTATTACCATCATCATGACGGTCATTGGAGCATTGCTGACCTCGCTGGTGGTCGCGCGCGAATGGGAACGCGGCACGATGGAAGCGCTGCTGGCCTCGCCGGTCACAAGGACCGAATTGCTCCTGAGCAAGATGCTGCCCTACTACGCGCTGGGAGTTGTTTCGCTGTTTCTGTGCGTGGGGGTGGCGGTCTTCGTCATGCGAGTGCCGTTTCGTGGTTCACTGCTCCTGCTGTGGGGGATCGGCTCGCTGTTTCTGGCCAGCAGCCTGGGATTGGGGCTGCTGCTCTCCACCACGCTGCGCAACCAGTTCAACGCCGCCCAGGCTGCGCTCAGTGCGGCGTTCTTGCCCGCCGTCATGCTGTCAGGGTTCCTTTTCGAGATCCGCAGCATGCCCGCCGTCATGCAAGTCATCACCTACCTGGTACCGGCGAGGTACTTTGTCACCGCCATGCAGACGCTTTTTCAGGCCGGCAATGTCTGGCCGGTCCTATTGAGCAGTTCGCTGTTTCTGGCAGCCGCGGGGGCCTTGTTTATTGGCTTAACCGCGCTGAAAACCCGCCGCCGCTTGGAGTGATTATGCCTTGGCGCATCCTTACCCTCGTCACCAAGGAACTGGAGATGCTGCTGCAGGACCGGCAGAGCCGCATGCTTCTGATCGCGCCGGTCTTGCTGCAACTGGCGGTGTTCCCCTTCGCAGCCACGCTCGAGGTAAAGAACAACACGCTTGCGGTTTACAATGAGGACTCCGGCCGGGAGTCGAGGGAGTTAATGCAGCGTTTCTCACAAGCCCAGGCCTTCACCCAACTGCTGAGCCTGTACAGCGAAGCCGACGTGCGCCGCGCCATTGACAACCAGCAGGCGTTGATCGTTCTGCGTTTCCCACCGGACTTCTCGCGCGATGTCGCCGCGGGTCGCTCCCCCCAAATGCAGGCCATCCTCGATGGCCGCCGCTCCAACAGCGGCCAAATTGCCCTCAGCTACGTGCAGCAGATCGTTGCTGACTACACCAACGAGCGGCTTGCGTCGCAACCCAAGACCCCGCCGTCAGCCCTGGCAGTGCGTCACTGGTTCAACCCCAACCTCGATTACAAGTGGCATATTCTGCCCTGCCTGATCGTGATCATAACGTCTATCAACGCGCTCACTGTCACGGCGCTTTCGGTTGCACGCGAGCGCGAGCAGGGCACGCTGGACCAACTCCTGGTCTCGCCGCTGAGCCCCGGGATGATCATGATCGGCAAGGTCATTCCGGCCATCCTGGTGGCCGTCGCGCAGGGGACCATTGTTCTGCTGGGCGCCATCCTCGTCTATCGTATCCCGTTTGCGGGGTCGTTTCTGCCCCTTTACGTCAGCATGATGTTCTACAGCCTGGCGCTGGCTGGATTCGGGCTGCTCATTTCGTCGGTCTGCGCCACGCAGCAGCAGGCATTCCTGGGGGTCTTCAGCTTCTTGATGCCGGCCATCCTGCTGTCGGGATACGCTACGCCAATTGATAACATCCCGGCCTGGTTGCGATACGTTGACTGGATCAACCCCATGCGCCACTTCATCGTGATCGTGAAAGGACTGTTTCTCAAAGACTTCAGCCGCGTGGCGCTGCTTCACAGCCTGTATCCACTGCTGGTCATCGCCATCGGAACACTGGGCGCGGCGAGTTGGTTGCTTCGCAGGCGGCTGGCGTGACCCACACAATTGCCATGAAGAATTACTGCCTTTCGGAGAAGCTTCTATGAGAACGAAGATCCTGGTCCCCGTCGCGTTGGCGGTCCTGGTCGCGGGCTGCACCGTTGGACCCAACTACCAGCGGCCGGTGGTCAACGTGCCTGCCCAATGGGGCGAGCCGCTCAGCGGCGGCGCCACCAGCCAAGGAGAGCAGGTCCGCGAATGGTGGAAGACTTTCCACGACCCCGAACTGGATTCGCTCATCGCGCGGGCAGTCCACACCAACCTGGACCTCCGGATCGCCGGGGCCCGCGTCCGCCAGGCCCGCGCGCAACAGGATCTTGCCGGCGCCGCCCATTGGCCGACAGTCAACGCCAGCGGCTCCTACGCACGGCAGAAGCAAAGCGAGAACCAGCCGATCATCGGCTCGCTCGACGTGCCTTCCAGCGTCCCCTTCGAGAACAATGTCTACCAGGCGGGATTCGATGCGGCGTGGGAGATAGATCTGTTTGGCGGGAAACGGCGGGCGGTCCAAGCGGCTTCCGCCGAGCTGGCCGCCGTAGAGTATGGCAGCCGGGATATGCTGGTGACGGTGCTATCCGAGGTGGCGCGGAATTACGTGCTGACCCGGGGCGCGCAGCGGGAACTGGGCATTCTTCGGAACCAGATCAAAGCGGAGGCGGAAACCGTAAGCATTACGCGGAGCCGCGTGGAGCATGGCGCCGCCACGGAGCTGGACCTGCAGCGCGCGCTTGCACTGCTGGCGACCATTCAAGCGCAGGTGCCCGGAATTGAAACCGCCATGGAGTCTTCGATTCATCGGCTTGGCGTCCTCCTCGCCCAGACCCCCGATGCCTTGCGGGAGGAACTGGCTGCCACGGCCCCCATTCCGGCGCCGCCGCCTGAGGTTCCGGTTGGACTGCCCTCCGACCTGCTCCTCCGCCGACCCGATGTGCGGTGGGCGGAGCGTCGCCTCGCCGCCGAGACAGCCCGCATCGGCCAGGTGAAAGCAGAGCTGTTCCCGAAGTTCCTCTTAACCGGGTCGGCCGGCCTCACGAGCGCTGGCACGCGCGATTTCTTTTCTCCGGGCAGCCGCATCTGGTCCATTGGCCCGACCGTGCAGTGGCGGGTGTTTGACGCCGGCCGGGTCCGCGCCGGCATCCGGGGCCAGACGGCCGTCCAGGATCAAGCGTCGCTGGCGTATGAGCAGATCGTCCTGATGTCATTGGAGGACGTCGAGAACGCTTTGGTGGCCTATGCTAAAGAGCAAGAGCACCGCCGGTTGCTGGAGCGGGCGGTGACAGCCAACCAAAAGGCGGTGGAACTCGCCGATCAGCTCTACGTCAAGGGACTTGGCAACTACCTCAACCTCCTCGACGCGCAGCGGGCGCTGTACGTGTCCCAGGACGCTGTCGTGCGGAGTGAAGTTGCTGTAACCTTGAACCTGGTTGCGCTCTACAAGGCGCTCGGCGGCGGGTGGGAGGCGAATACGCCTCACGACCTTGCTGCTGCGAAAACCGGAAAGGCTCAAGCCGCGTCAGAGCAGGCTCCTCGCTGACTCGTGTCAAGGGTTGCGTGGACTTTCTTGCTCGACGGGGTATCGGAAGGATGACTCGGTGCACGATAATAGCAGCCGGTGAAAACCCGGCATTCTCCCGGGCCCCTTTGCGAAGTTTATGTCGAAGCGCACGAGAGCAGGAATAATCAGTGAAGCTGCCCATCCAAATTCTGTGTATGTTGGGACGTGATGCAGATGCCCTGCCGCTTCCTATGAAAGCTGTGTGGTTCCTCAGTGTCTCGAATTCGGCGGTTGTCCCATATTGAGGCACCCGCTCACAATGGAGGGCAGCCTGGTGTGACATAGGAGGCTCAGAACTCCTGACCCGCCCCCCACGGATTCTGAGGCTGTAAGGAATCTCTCTGATACCACCCCAAAGGCTGCATTATTGAGGAACCTTGCCTTTTCTATCGCAAGGCTGGAGGCAAGAGGACCAGCCTGAGTCAATTCTATCCGGCCAGGAGTCACTGGCTTGGCAAATAGCTGCCATTGCCGTAGTTGCGAGCTGATACCCCCGTAGTAGCTCCGTTCTACCTCCGTTCTACCTCCGTGTCTGGAACGGACCTACTACGGAGGTAGAACGGAGGTAGAACGGAGGTGGCACAGAGGTACTGGCCCGAAGGGGGGAGGGCATGGCGAGGGGGAATTCGACTGGCACATCGTTTCTACCGGGTCAGGATGGCTGAGGCTGGGGCAGCGTTATTTGGGGTTTGTGCGAATTCCGCGCGAGGCGCGGATTCGTGAGGTCGCTTTTTCTTGAGCGCCTCTCGGCGTGTGGCGGGAAATGGCTCCTTACTTGCTCGGAAGAGCAGTCCGTGGTTTGTGGAATTGCGCATGCCACGCGGCAATGAGATGTTGAAATGTTGGCCATGCACAGCGCGGATCGCGCCAAAGAATCAAACGCAGGTTTCGCTTGTGTTCTTGCGGTAGCGCGGTATTCTCGAAGCTGAGTGGTGAGATTGAAGAAGTGAATAACATTCATACACGTCATGATCCCTAGAAAGGTGGAACTTCCTATGAAAGAACTCTACGAGTTAGTGTCGGCTCTCCAGCTCCGCATAAGCAAAGGCTCAAGGGGAGAGGTTACTCCGGTGTCTGCGCGCGGAGGAACTATTCTGAGGAGCAGCCCCTTCGGCGGGGTGTGTGCGGCGGGGTTGAGCATGCTGATGGTTGTGTTGCTGGCGGGTTGCCAGGGGCCGGGGGAGATGCAACCTGCTGATTTCTCGAAAGTTGCGGCTCCAGAAGCAGCGGTTTCACCCGCCGATTTGCAGGCCCCAGCCTCGCAAATGGAGTCCTTGACTCTTCGGGAAGGGGATACGGTGCGAATCACATTTCCCGGATCGCCGAACCTGAACACCATTCAGCAGATTCGTCGCGACGGCAAGCTATCGCTGCCGCTGGTTGGCGAATGCAAAGCCGCCGGGCTGAGCCCAAAGGACCTGGAGAAGGCATTGGCCGAACTCTATGCGCCGCAGTTGGTTACCAAAGAGGTGAATGTTGTTTTGGAGTCATCAGCCTACTTTGTGTTCGTGACGGGCGCGGTTGGGCGTCCGGGGCGAATTGTGTTCGATCGCCCCATCACGGTCCTGGAAGCCGTGATTGACGCGGGGGTGGATTATTCGAAAGCGAATCTGAAGGACGTAACCGTAATCCGGCGCCAGGGCGAGCGTGAGGAGCAGCACCATTTGAATTTGAAGCGGCAATTGCAGGGGCGCGGGGGCGAGTTGTTCTACTTGCAGCCGTCTGATATCGTGTTCGTGCGAGAGCGGTTCACATGGTTCTAAGCTGCGGGGTGGCACTCTGGCTGCTGCCCCGTTGCTATGCATCTGCCTTTTGGTTGGGATGGGTTTCGTCGGCGCGGTTCAGGACCGGGCTGTGGCGAGGAATCTGCGGTGCGGATGCCGTTGATTTTGTTGAAGATACCGCACCTCTCTGCGTTTTCCGTACATCTACGGTCGCATCGTCCGTGAAGGTTCCCCGCGTGGGTTGTTGACCCCTCAACGACACAATGGGAAGATGGTTATCAGCCAAAAGTGTTGGCTGTGGCATGATGAGTAGAGCCGAACTGAATCTCAACAGTCTCAGTATGCCGCCAAGTGCCCGGGCGCCATCCGGGGCGCTTGGCGTGGATGGCGGGTCTGCCGCAGCAGTGCTGGAGTGGTATTGTGCCAAGACCAAGCCCAAGCAGGACCACATCGCGGCGGCCAGGCTGCGGCAAAACCTCGGGTTGGAGGTTTTCAGCCCAAGATTGCGTTCGGAGCAAACCACTATCCGCGGGGTGGTCAAGAACATCACCGAGCCGGTATTCCCGGGCTACGTTTTTGTGCGTTGCTCCCTGGACGATCATATTGGGCAGATTCGTCACACCCCGGGCATCAGTGGGCTGGTGAGGTTCGGCGATCGGATACCGCCGGTGCCGGCAGAGGTTCTCGAGGACTTGCGGAGGTGTTTTGGGGCCGAGGAACTGTTGAATTTGCGGAAGGATCTTCTCCCGGGAGAGGAAGTAACCGTGGCGGGCGGGGCTTTTTGGGGGATGCAGGCGGTCGTGCTGCGGTCCTGGCCCGCGAAACGCCGGGTGCAGATATTGCTCGAAGTTCTTGGGCGTTTGACGCCCGTGGAAGTGGACCGGTGCCTGCTGAGCGTTCACCGCAATTCCGTGGCGGACTGGCTGCCGGAGTTGGCAGTTGCCTAGTTTGCTTGGAATTCGCAGATGCGGTGTCTGGACTTAGCGGCCCGCGGGCGAGCCCGTCAGGGGCTTGTCCACAGATTGGTTATCGTGAATTGGCGAAAGCAAGCCTCCGGAGGGTTCGGAGTGCCAGGTGGAAGGTGGCGCAGGTTGACTGCGAAACACCAAGTGCGGAGCCCTGCACGCGTCCCGACGTGGTCGCTAACCTGGGTTAAGGCCGGCCAATGAGTGCGAGTTTGGGACGTCTTGTTTCTCCTGCCCGGCAGGTTTTCCGGTTCGAGCCGCAGGGCGCTGTGGCGGATTCTCCCGCCCGGGGGGCATCGCAGGCTCAGGGTAAGCCCGTGCAACGGCTGAGCCCCATTATGGATGAGAGGTGGGATAGCAGACTTGGCGGAGGCGCCGATTGTTCCTTCTTCCATGGAAAGGCCTGGGCGGCGGTGCTGGCGCAAACCTACGGGTACAAGCCGCACTACTTTGCGGTGCGCGCCGGGGAAACCTTGGATGCGCTGCTGCCGATGATGGAGGTTGATAGCTGGTTGACAGGGCGCAGAGGCATTTCCCTCCCCTTCACCGATTACTGCGATCCGCTGGCGGGCGGTCTCTCGGCCTTCCAGCAACTCTTTGATGAAGCAGTCGTGTACGGACGCAACCGGCGTTGGAAGTATTTGGAATTGCGGGGTGGACAACAGTTTCTGGCTTCTGCAATGCCGTCTCATCGGTTTTATGGTCACGAGCTTGCGTTGATCGAGGATGAGAAGGGACTGTTCGCGGCTCTAACCCCCGCGGTGCGGCGCGCTGTGCGCAAGGCCGAAAGAGAGGGGCTCAGGGTTGAGTTTCTGAATGATGCGAGGGGAATCAGGCAATTCTACGCGCTGCACTGCAGGACGCGTCGCAAACATGGGCTGCCGCCACAACCGTTTCGGTTCTTCCAAAATGTGCAGAAGCACATCCTGGCTCGGGGGGGCGGCATTATTGTGCTTGCTCAAGCCGGCGCGAGGAGCGTCGCGGGCAGCATCTTTTTTCAGCTCGGGCAACAGGCGATCTACAAGTTCGGGGCTTCGGACGAAAGGACGCTCGAGCTCCGCGGAAACGATCTGGTGATGTGGGAAGGCATCAAGTATTTCGCCGCCAGAGGCTGTCGAAAGCTGCACTTGGGCCGAACCTCTGCGGGCAACGACGGGTTGCGCCGGTTCAAACTGGGCTGGGGTGCGCGTGAGTGCGCGATCAATTACTTCAAGTATGACCTGCGGAAGAGCGCGTTTGTGCCGGGGCGTGATGAGGCCTTGGGCTGGCACAACAAGGTCTTTGCGGCTTTGCCATTGAGCCTGTCACGGCTTCTGGGAGCCCTCTTATATCGTCATGTCGCCTAGAACCCTGATTTCCCCGACCGACTGACCACCTGGGAAGAACATCTGCTTAATGACCCTTTGAAAGGACACACGATAACCTATGCAAACTCCTGATCGGCAGCATCATGCGACCGGGCTAGGCCTGGCAGATATTTACTACGTCATCTTTCGGCACAAATGGAAGATCGTATGCCTTTCTGTCACAGGCCTCCTGGCAGCAGCCGCGGTTTATTTCATGATCCCCCCCTTGTATGTCTCCGAGGCCAAGCTGTTTATCCGCTATGTGGTCGAGTCGAGCATGCCCGGTGGAATTGCCGGTGACCCCCAGATCAAGAACCCGGACCCGCGGGGGGATAACATCATCAATTCGGAAGTTGAGGTGATCCAGAGCCTCGACTTGGCGACTCAGGTGGTTGAAGCGGTTGGCGCGGGAAAGATCCTTGGATCGGGCGTTACCCACACCAACAAGTATCTCGCCGCGGCGACGCTGCAGAAGAACCTGAAGGTTGAAGTTCCCCGCCGCAGCAACGTCTTGCGAATTGCTTTTCAGAACCCCAACCGGGAGACTGTCCAGCCGGTTTTGGAGCAAATCATTGAGGCCTATCTCCGCAAGCACGTTCAAATCCACCGGAGTATCGGCGGCTTTGACGACGTGTTAACGCAGCAGACCGATGCACTGCGCGCACAGTTGGCGCAGACCGAGCAGGATTTGCGAAAAGCGAAGACCAACGTTGGCGTTGTCTCGATCGAGGATTCGAGAAAGTCATACAGCGAGGCGCTCGCTCAAGTCCGGCAGGAGTTGTTCAACACCCAGGCTGAGTTGGCGCAGCAACAAGCGATATATGAGGAGCATCTGAAGCTGCTGCCGAAGAAACCGGAAGCCCCAACCGCACAGCCGGAAGCGGAGGTCCCCCTCGATAAGATAGAGGAGTACAGGGGCATCGCCGCGCGCCTCGATTCTTTTCGCAAGCAGGAGCAGGGGCTGCTTACCCAGTACACCGAGGAGAATGCGATGGTGCGCGGCATTCGCGAGCAGATAGCTGCGCTGGAAAAGAGCCGGCTGAAACTGGAAACGGATTATCCGAAACTGGCGAAGCTTCAGCTTCCTTCCTCCAAACCGACAGCGTCGGACGCTGAGGTTCTGGTCGAGCGTGTGCGCATTTCGATCGCGGCGCTGCAAACGAAGATCAAAGTCCTCAACTCGCAGATGGAACAGTTGACCGCCGAGGCCAAAGCGGTTAGCGAACTCGAACCCGCAATCACCGAGTTGCAAAGGAAGAAGGAGCTCGAAGAAACCAAGTACCGGCACTTTTCCACCAGCCTGGAGCAAGCTCGTTTTGACCAGACTTTGAGTGCCGGGAGAATG
>CAZHEW010000004.1:5719-14108 GCA_964531815.1 uncultured Verrucomicrobiota bacterium | reverse complement strand
TTCCACCAGCCTGGAGCAAGCTCGTTTTGACCAGACTTTGAGTGCCGGGAGAATGGCGAACATCGGTGTTGCCCAGGCGCCAAGCCCGGCATTTCGGGAATCGAGACAACTGGTCCAGACTCTGAGTCTGTGTGCCATTGGCGGACTGGTCGCAGGCTTAGCGCTGGCGTTTCTGATCGAACTCGGCCTTGATCGGACCGTCCGGCGCCCCATCCAAGTCGAAAACCGGTTGCATCTGCCGCTCTTCCTGACCATTCCCAAAATGCGTCGAAACGGTCGCCTTCCGTTGCCGGCGCCGCCAGCGCAGGGTGCCGCCCAGTTGGAGAGTGGCGACGCTGGAGCAGAGACGGAAGCAGGCAAGAAGACCGAAGTGGTGCCGTTCCATGCGAACGGCCTGGCTACCTATTATGAAGC
Organism: uncultured Verrucomicrobiota bacterium; assembly: GCA_964531815.1. GTDB lineage: Bacteria > Verrucomicrobiota > Verrucomicrobiia > Limisphaerales > UBA8199 > UBA8199. The sequence goes on along the minus strand of CAZHEW010000004.1, from coordinate 13,694 downwards.
CTTGCGCGATCGCCTGGTGACATTCTTTGAAGTTCGGAATCTCACCCACAAACCCAAGATGATAGCCGTAACGGGCTGCGCGAAGGGTGTCGGCGTCACCACGATCGCCACCGGCCTGGCGGCCAGTTTATCGGAGACCGGGGACGGGAACGTGCTGCTCGTGGATATGACTTCCGGGCAGGGATCGGCGCACCCCTTCTTCAAAGGGAAGCCGGGGCTTGGTCTCGCTGACGCGCTTGGCAGTGAGACCCGCGACAATGCCCTTGTGCAGGAGAATCTTTACGCCGTCGCAGAAGGCGGGAATAGCGGTCTGTTGCCGCGTGTTTTGCCACGGCGCTTCAGCAGCCTCGTGCCCAAGCTCAAGGCCAGCGACTACGACTACATCATTTTCGACATGCCGCCTGTCAGCCAGATTAGTGTTACCCCCCGGCTTGCGGGTTTCATGGATAAGGTGCTGCTGGTCCTCGAGTCCGAAAAGACTCAATGTGACGCTGCGAAGCGTGCCGCGGCCATGCTCGCCGAATCCAAAGCGACCGTTAGCGCGGTGCTGAACAAAAACCGGCGTTACGTGCCGCAGCGACTTCAGCAGGACGTCTGAGCGCCTGCCCTGGCTTCAAGCCGAGGGCCTGGAGTTCATGACTCGCGCTCACACTCAACATTGTTGCCCCGCGCAGGTTTGACTCTGATCATCCCTGCCGCGCGTACCCGGCAGTTCGAAGATGCTCCGTAACCGCCTATACTACTCAATTAAGCCGCTATTACCGTCGTCTTTCCGGTTCGCTATTCGGCGGTGGTTTGCGCTTCGGAAGCGGCGGCGGGTTGAAAGCACGTGGCCGATTGCGCCGGGGTCCGAGTTGCCCCCCAAAGGGTGGTTGGGCTGGCCGGATGGCAAACGATTCGCTTTGGTCCTTACCCATGACGTCGAGGGCCAGTCGGGTCTGGACAAGGTGACTCGTCTGATGGAGCTCGAAATCCAATTGGGTTTTCGTTCCGCCTTTAACCTGATTCCTGAAGGACAATATCGGAGTCCCCGCGAGTTGCGCCAGCACATAAGATCCAAGGGGTTCGAGGTTGGCATTCACGACCTGTATCATGACGGCAAGTTGTTTCTTACCCGGAGGGAGTTCAGCCGGCGCGCCGTTCAGATCAACCGCTATCTTAAAGACTGGGGCGTGAATGGTTTTCGTTCCGGTTTCATGCTGCATAACCTTGATTGGATCCACGACCTGAACGTCGCCTACGACGCCTCCACGTTCGACACCGACCCTTTCGAGCCCCAACCGTATGGTCAAGAGACCATTTTCCCCTTTTGGGTTTCCGCTTCAGTCAATGGTTCTCAAGGTTCAGGCAATGGCGCCCATCCCCCCCTAAAGGGCCGTGGCTACGTCGAACTTCCATACACCCTCCCTCAGGATTCCACCCTGTTTCTCCTCCTGGGCGAGCGCCACCCCGATATCTGGTTCCAGAAACTCGACTGGATCGTCCGCCACGGAGGCATGGCACTCGTCAATGTTCATCCGGATTACGCCCGGTTCGACGGCGATCCGGATCTGCCTCGCAGCTACCCGGTGGGCCTCTATACCCGCTTTCTGGAATATGTCCTCCAGCGCTATGGCCATTCCTTCTGGCAGCCGTTGCCCGGCGAGCTTGCGTCCTTCATTGCGCGGCAGAAGACGGCGCGTGTTTCGAGGGGGCGGCGCATCTGCATGGTTACGCATTCATTCTACGGAACCGATGCCCGGGTTGCGCGCTATGCCGAAGCTTTGGCCGAACGTGGGGATCAGGTAGATGTTTTGGCGCTGCAGGCCTCGCGGACATCGCCAACTATCGAAAGAGTAGGCCGTGTCAACCTGGTCCGCCTGCAGTCTCGCTTCGGCAAGTCAGAGAAGAGGCGGCTTTCGTATCTAATTCCGGTGCTGCGCTTTCTGGTCTTGTCGGCGTTCTGGATTACCCGCCAACATGCCCGCAAGCCCTATGACTTGCTCCATATCCACAACGTGCCGGATTTCCTTGTCTTCGCAGGATGGTATCCAAGGCTGACTGGCGCCAGGATCATTCTAGACATTCATGACATCGTCCCCGAATTCTACGCGAGCAAGTTCAACCAGGGGCAGGAATCTTACGGTGTCAGCTTGCTGAAGCGGTTGGAGCGCGCGTCCGCCCGTTTCGCCCATCATGTCATCATCGCCAACCATCTCTGGCACGGGAAATACTCATCGCGCACAGGGACGAAGAACAAGTGCTCCGTGTTCATCAACAACGTTGACACTACGGTCTTTCGTCCCTTTCCGCGCCACCGCCGGGACGGCAAATTCCAAGTGATCTTTCCAGGGGGCTTGCAGTGGCACCAGGGCCTGGACATCGCGATCCGTGCTTTTCAGAAAGTCTCCGCCCAACTCCCCCACGCCGAGTTTCACATTTACGGCGATGGCAATATGAAATCCGCCTGGATAGCGCTCGCCAAAGAACTGGGTCTGGAGCAGAAAGTCCTGTTCTTCCAACCGCTCCCGCTGCGGGAGATCGCCGAGATCATGGCCAATGCCGATCTCGGGATCGTGCCCAAACGCGCGGACTCCTTCGGTGACGAGGCTTACAGTACCAAGATCATGGAGTTCATGTCCGTCGGGGTCCCAGTCGTGATCTCCAGCACCAGGATCGACCGCTTTTACTTCAACGACACCATCGTGAAGTTCTTCCCCTCGGGTGATCACGAGGCTCTGGCTAACGCTATACTCGAAGTCGCTCAAGACGATTCCCTGCGCCAGCAGTTGGTTGCCAACGGGGCCGAGTACGTCGCTCGAAACAGTTGGGATTGCCGCAAGCACACCTATCTGCGGCTGGTGGATTCGCTGATAGCTACCGGCAGGGCAGATGCTGAGTTTTCTTCCCCGTCGGAACCCGCGAGTAAGCAAGCCACTTCCGGCGCACCCAGCAGCGAGAAGGGACAAATGCTGGAAGTTCGCTAAGGCGGCCTCTTTGTTCAGTTCCGATGCGGTGGGATCGGGCCATTACCCTTCACGTTCAGCGTCCACTTGGCAGGTTGACAGGGACTGCGAGGAGGGGGCGCCTGCCGATCCTGATGTATCACAGCATTAGTGACGCACCCGAGCCTCGAGTTTCAGGCTATTACCGAACCAACACGGCTCCCGGGGTCTTCCGTGATCATGTAGGCTTCCTCGCCGAACATGGCTATAGATCTCTCAGCCTTCCCGGGCTCCTGGAGCTTCTTAGAGCCGGGACGCCTTTTCCGGAGAGGTCGGTCTTGCTGACCTTTGATGACGGCTTCTGCAACTTTTACACAGAGGCGTTTCCTGTCCTGCAGCAGCACGGATTTACTGCCGCAGTGTTCCTGGCCACGGCTTTCATCGGCAACAGGCGTTGCGCTTTCGCTCCGGGTTCCCTTGCTCCGGCCTTAAGGGGGCGGACTTCAGCCGCTGGAGGAGAGTGCCTGTCTTGGAACGAGGTTCGCGAGATGCGAAAGGCGGGGATCGATTTCGGCTCCCATACCGTTACCCACCCCAAACTCGTAGAACTGGATTGGCCCCGCATCAGGTCTGAGCTCTCGGACTCCAAGGCCGAAATGGAGCAGCAGCTTGGCGAACCAGTGACCGCGTTCTGCTACCCCTATGCATTCCCCCGCGGCGCCAAGACGTTTGTTGCCGCGTTCAGAGATTTATTGGTGGATGCAGGGTATGCTTGTTGTGCCACCACGGTGCTCGGTCGTGTCTGCGCCGGCGACGATCCTTTCAGCCTGAAACGACTGCCGGCAAATTCGCTGGACGACCTCGCCCTTTTCCAAGCAAAGCTCGACGGCAATTACGATTGGCTCGCCGGGCCGCAGGCTCTGTTCAAGAAGCTAACATCTCGCAATCGAATCAAGGATGGCGTTGCCTGCAGCGACTGCCAGGGCCGGGAGCTTTCGAACTAGGTCTCGGTATGGCCCCGGCTAGCTATGTCATCGTCACCCCGGTGCGGAATGAGGAGGCAAATCTTCCGGCCACAGTTGTTTCCGTCACCAGCCAGACTGTAAGACCTTCCCTCTGGGTACTCGTAGACGATGGTTCGACGGACGGCACCCCCAAAGTTATTGAGCATGCCAGGAGCCAGCATGGATGGATACGCTCGGTGACCCGCCCTGACCGCGGATTTCGCAAACAAGGTGGCGGGGTAGTCGAGGCCTTCTATGAAGGTTATCGGTTGGTGGAAAACGAGGCGTGGGATTTCCTGGTTAAGCTTGACGGGGACTTGTCTTTTCCCGCCAACTACTTTGAAGGTTGCTTCGAACGGTTCGCTCGGGATCCTCGCTTGGGAATCGGCGGTGGCAGGGTTTACCATCAAATCAACGGAGCTGCGGTTGAAGACTCGCCAGGCGATCCCGCGTTCCACGTGCGCGGCGCCACAAAAATCTACCGTCGCGCTGCCTGGGCCGCCATCGGCAGACTCGTCCCCGCACCTGGGTGGGATACCATTGACGAGTTGAAAGCCAACATGCTTGGCTGGAGAACCTACTCCTTTCGTGAGCTGCGCATCTGCCAACTCAAACCCACCGGGTCCGCTGATGGTTCCTGGAAGAACTGGGTCAAGAACGGCCGGGCCAACTACATCACCGGCTACCATCCCCTTTTCATGCTGCTCAAGTGCTTCAAGAGGGCTTTTGAATCCCCTCACGGCGTGGCTGCCGGGGGCCTCTTGGTTGGTTTCCTCGCCGGCTACCTGAAACGTCTTCCGCAGGTGCCAGACCCAAATCTCATCCGTTACCTCCGTCGCCAGCAACTCAACCGCCTCTTCGGCAGAGAGAGCCTCTGGACGCCTGATCACTAACCACTGATCCCCCGACTAAGCCGGCGCTCCAGTACTCCACGTCGAAAATGGGCGATTTTTATCTCGATTTTAGGCCTGCCAGTGCGCGCCAGGCGGCAAGGGCTGCCGAGTTGCTGCGATTCACAGAACACAGCCGATCAGTAGTTTTGGATGATCCCCTGTTCTCCGTCGTCGTGACGCTAACTGAGAGGGCCGATCTGTGGGCGCCTTACCGCGCGGCTGATGGCACCACCATTGTTCTTGCCGGACGGGTGGCAATGGACGACTCGGGATGGCTGGGGGGCGAACAAGTGGCGGGCGATGGCGGCCTGGCATGCAAAGCCCTATACGCAATCTATCGCCAGCGCGGCCTCGCCGCCGTCGAACAACTCGGTGGGAATCGTGTGGTTCTCATTTATGATCCCTTGGCATGCGCGTTCCACTTGGTCACGGATTGGGCTGGGGCATTTCCTGCATACCAGCTGGACTCTGCCGAGAAGTTCATCTTTTGCTCTCACCCGGATGTCCTAGCCGTATTGACTGGCGAGCAGGCGAGTCTGGACGAGGTCTCGATGACCGAGTTTCTGCTCACCAGCACTGTTACACCTCCATCCACCTACTACCGATGCATCCGCGCCCTCCCGCACGCCACCACCACTGTGATTGACCTGTCCTCGCAGCCACGGTCCAGGATACAGACCTATCGCTACCTCGAAATCTCCCTGGGGTCGCAGCCGGGTCAGGACGAAGACGATCTTGGCGCCGAGCTTGCTGAGGCCATTCGCACTTCCGTGCGCCGCCGCACACAGCGACGCCTCGGGCGCACTGCCGTTGCTCTCAGCGGCGGTCTCGACTCTCGCGCTCTCCTCGCCTGCGTGGAGAATCGTGATCTGGTCTTTGCCTTCTGCTGCTACAACGAGCCAAACCGCGAGCTGGCTTCGGCCCAGGCCATTGCCCGGGCCTTGCGGGTCGCTTTCCATCCCTGGCAGCGTGAGTTCGAATTCTACGGACTCAATGCCGAGGCCGGTACCCGGACCTCCGGTGGCATGGGCACCTTTGCCAACAACCACTTCTTAGGTGTCGTCGGCCGCCTCCGTGCTGAAGGGGCTGATAACCTCCTGACGGGTTGTTACTGTGATTACCTCTTCAAAGGCCTCCCCCTTAACCGCAGGATCCATTGGCTCACCGGTCGGGAGCAAATCGCTCCGTTCCAACACGAATTCTACTTCAGCCATCAGCGGCGCCCGGGTTTGCTGACCCAACAGGTTCGCGAGCGCCTGGAATCGCGCGTCCCTCTCCAATTCCAATCCCAGAACTCGGACGCTGCCATTTTCCAGGTTGAGGCCCATCGGACCTTTCCCCTCTGCTACGAAGGCGACAATCAGCAGCGCCTGGTTCCCCAGCGCGTCACCGGTTGGTACCTGCCAATGGCTGACCGCGCGGTGCTCGACGTCTACCGGAAGATCCCGTCGCGCCTGAAATTGAATCGTTCCGTCTTTACCAAAGCCGTGCGCCGTCTCTGTAATGGCGCTCTCTCTCGCGTGCCCGATGCCAACACGGGCGCGCCGGTGGGCGCCTCCTCCTTATCTGAAACCCTGCATGGGAATTGGTCTCGTGCCCGGCGCAAGCTCCGCCGCCGCACCACCTCCATTGAGACCGATGGTTCATGGCCGGATTGGTATCGCTACGTGGCGCAGAGCCAGCAGCTTCAAGATCTCTGGAGGCGTCCCAACGCCGCTGCAAGCGATTTTTTCCGGCGCGTCCTGAGTCCTGGGGACATACGTCCCGAAACCACTTCCTACCAAGGGCAGGACATCTGGCTCCTGATCCCAATGCTCACCCTCAAACTCTGGTTCGAGCAATGGCACTCGTAGTCCGTAGTCCGTGGTCCGTAGTCCGTGGTCGATGAGACGTCAGCTCAAGCTTGCCGTCAGCCTCCTGCTCCGCGCCTGGGATATCCTCCACGACGCGTTCTTTCGGCTGATCGGCAAGCCCTTGCCGCCCCGCTGCATGGTGCTTTATTACCACGCCATTCCCGCGCGGCACCGCGCCTTGTTCGCCAGACAGCTTGATACCATTCTCAGGATCGCTCGCCCTGTCTCCACGAACCCAAACGGCGGCCTCACTCCCGGTACGCGATATGTGTCCGTCACATTCGACGACGGCTTTGTCAGTGTCCTGCACAACGCGGCCCCTGAACTCAAAGCTAGGCAAATTCCCTGGACGATCTTTGTCCCTTCCGGGCGCCTGGGTCAAAAACCCGATTGGCTCAAGCGCGCCCATCTTGCAGCCCGCGAAGACCGCGTAATGACCCGGGAAGAACTCCGCCAACTCTCCACTGACCCGTTGGTCACCATCGGGTCCCACACGGTTGGACACGTCAATTTGTTGGAGGTGGATCCCCAACGAGCCTCCTCGGAACTGGCCGAATCAAAAGAACACCTGGAGAACCTGTTGGCCAGACCTGTCCTGCAATTCAGTTACCCGTTTGGCGGACGGAGCCCGGCCATAGACGACCAGGCCCGCAGCGCCGGTTACACCCAACTCTTTTGCAGCGAACCAACCTACGCTGTTTTCCCCTCTCCTTCGCCGAGCCGTCCTCCGTCCTCTGCCCTCGGCCGTCCGGCCTCCGTCCTCCGTCCTCTGTCCTCGGAGCGAGTACTTCTGTCTTCTGACCTCTGTCCTCTGAACTCTCTCCCGATCGGCCGCGCCAGCGTGGACCCCGACATGTCGCCGCTCGAATTCCGCCTTAAGATCCTCGGCGCCTATCGCTGGCTGGGGAGAAGAGACCACAAGACAACGGACCACTGACAACAGACCTCCTGCTTGGAGGTGGGACATCAGAGAATAGACCTTTGACTACAAACAGAACGTTCGGGCATCCGTGACTACACGAAGATTGAGGCTTGGAAGCTCGCTGAAGATTTGACGGGGACCGTGTACGAAGGCACGCGCGCTTTTCCAAGGGAAGAGCTCTACGGGCTGACCAGTCAGTTGCGGCGGGCGGCCTATTCGGTCCCGGCCAATATTGCCGAGGGATCATCTCGCGAAAGCAAGCGAGACTACCTCCATTTACACTTGAATCCGGCCGAGAGCCAACGATTGGCTGGTAATACTAAGACCACTTTCGCCTGTCTCCACGGTCTGATCAAAGCCGTGGAACGCGAGTCCGGCA
>CAZHEW010000004.1:0-5619 GCA_964531815.1 uncultured Verrucomicrobiota bacterium | reverse complement strand
ACCACTTTCGCCTGTCTCCACGGTCTGATCAAAGCCGTGGAACGCGAGTCCGGCAAACCGACTAGAGTCATGGCTCTCCTCACCAGCGCCGTCGTCCTCGGGCTCAGCCGTATCGTCAGCGGTCAGTAGTCCGTGGTCTGCGGTCCGTGGTCAGTAGTCAGTAGTCAGTAGCCATGTTTACTACCGAAATTGACAAGATCACCGAACCCGAGTGGAGCAACCTGCTCGATCAGTTCGCCGATGCCAGCCTGTATCAAACCTGGGCTTACGGAGCGGTCTCGTGGGGCCAAAAGCAACTGAGCCACTTCGTTTTGAAAGCCGGGGAAAGGCCCGTTGCCGCTGCCCAGTTCCGTCTTGTCCGGCTTCCCCTGATCAGCCGGGGCGTCGCCTACCTGCGCTGGGGCCCCGTCTGCACACCAGCGGGCGGGGTTTGGGATGAGACTGTCTTCCGCGAGGCGTTGCGGGCGATTGTTGCCGAATATGTGGAGCGCCGACGCCTGCTTTTGCGCATCGTCCCCCGTCCCTTCGCACAGGACCCCAAGGGGGTCCGAACGCTCCATGTTTTGGAGGAACTCGGGTTTAACAACGACGCCGAGGCAAAGCCCTATCGCACATTTCGCGTGGACCTGTCGCCGCCCCTGGACCAACTGCGAAAACGCCTGGATCAAAAGTGGCGGAACCAGTTGAACGGGGCGGAGCGCAACGGCCTCACCGTCGTAGAGGGCACCAGTGACCACCTCTTTTCCCAGTTTCTGGACCTTTACCGCGAGATGATGGCTCGCAAACAATTTGAAACCACCGTGGACCCGGAGGAATTCCGTCGCATCCAGGACCGGCTTGCGGAGAACCAAAAAATGCTGATTCTACTGAGCCTCAGAGCGGGCCGCCCAATGACCGCGCTGATTGGCGCTGTGACCGGGGACATGGGCATTTACCTCCTGGGCGCCACCAGCGACGAGGGAATGAAGACCAAAGGCTCCTACCTCCTGCAATGGACTTTCATGCAGCGATTGAAAGAACGCGGCTGCCGCTGGTACGACCTTGGTGGAATCAACCCGGAGACAAACCCGGGTGTCTATCACTTTAAGCAGGGCCTTGGAGGACAGGACATCTCCGGCCTTGGTCGTTTTACCCTCGGGGAGGACACGATCAGCTCCGCCAGCGTCAAAGGCGCCGAACACCTCCGCTCCCTCGTTGCCAAGGTGCGAGAATCCGTGACACCGAAACACTGAGACACGCCCCGCTGCCCGCCTCCGCTTTCTGCTTTCGTAGTTTCTGCTCTGGATGGACCTCACCATCGTCATCGTAAACTGGAACGGCGGCGAGTTTCTCCTGCGCTGCCTGCGGAGCATTCGTGAAAGCCGGACGAGTTTCGAAGTCAGAGTCATTGTTGTGGACAACGACTCCCGCGACGGCAGTCGCGAGCTTGCTCAGCGGCAATTCGCGGAGTTCCACATCTTCAATTCCGGTGCTAATCTCGGCTTTGGCAAAGCCAACAACCTGGCGCGGCCCCGGGTGACAACCCCGCTGGTGCTGTTCCTGAACCCAGATACCGAACTCAAGCCCGATACGCTGGAACGCATGGTCCAACTCATGATGGCCAAGCCCGATGTGGGCGCCGCCGGATGCAAGATGCGGTACCTGGACGGCGGGGTGCAGGAGCAGGGATTGCAGTGGTACCCTACGCCCATCACGATTCTACTCGAGCCGATACTGGCCAACCGAGCATGCCGCCGACTCTTTCGTCCATTGCTCCCGCGCCTGGAACCGCTGCGAAGCGCCTACGTCCGAAAACTCTATGGCGGATTCATGATGGTGCGCAAGGAAGCGCTGGACCGGGCTGGCTGGTTCGACGACCGCTACTTCATGTATGCCGAGGACGTTGACCTCTCACGCACCATTCGTTTCTTCGGGTGGGAGCTCTTCTATTGCGCGGAGGCCGAAATACTCCACGTTTGCGGCGCCACCAGCGAGAAGGCCCCCAGCGGTTTTTCGCTGCTCATGAAGAACGACTCGATCGCCAAGTACATGTGCAAGTACTACGGGTGGATTGGAGTCGCGCTGTTTCGCCTGGTGGTCGGGGTTGGCGCGGTGTTTCGTATGCTGCTCGGAAGCCTGTTGTGTATGGTCGGCCAGGGAACCCGGGCGCGCCAGAGACTGTTCACGTTATGGTGTGTGTTTCTCTGGGCCGTCGGCCTTAAACGCCCATTCGTCGCCGAGTCGCCCCGCGCAACTGAGGCTCGACTAGGTGCAGTCGAGTGCCCGGCGCCTGACTCTGTCTCGTGAATCCGATTGCTGCAACATTCCTCGTGGTAGCCGCGTTGGCGCTGCCGGTCTTGCCGCGAAAATGGGCGCCGCTGCCTCTGCTGGTCGGCGCCTGCTACATGACGCTGGGCCAGGCAATTGACCTCGGCCCGTTCCGGTTCACGGTTATCCGCATCCTTGTGTTAACGGGCTTGGTGCGCGTCTTGGCCCGGGGTGAGCGCCCCGCGGGTGGTCTTGTCGGCTTGGATTGGCTGGTAATGGTCTGGGGCGGGTGGGTCCTCCTGAGCAGCGCCTTCCATCCAGATCCTGGAGAGACGTTGACGTTTCATCTGGGAATGTTCTATAATGTCCTCGGGATTTATTTTCTATTCCGGTGTTTCTGCCAGTCTTTCGACGATGCCACCCGGATTGCCAAAATGATCGCCATCCTGCTGGTACCCGTCGCGCTCGAAATGCTGTGCGAGAAGCTGCTTCATCGGAATCTGTTCGCAGTGTTGGGTGGGGTCGGAGAGGAGCTGACGATCCGCAATGGCCGGCTGCGCGCCCAGGGTCCGTTCGCTGTTTCCATCCTCGCCGGCACAGTAGGGGCGGTTTGCGCGCCGCTCTTGGTTGGCATTTGGAGGAAGGAACCGTTGGCAGCCCGGGTTGGACTTGCCGCCTGCCTCCTGATGGTTGTCACTTGCGCATCCAGCGGGCCCCTCCTGAGCGTGTTCGCGGGGATCGCCGCGCTGGCATTTTGGCGTTGGCGCCGTTTCACGCGCCATGTATGGGTTGCGGCGATTGTTGGCTACCTGCTGCTCGATCTGGTGATGAAGGCTCCGGCGTATTATCTTGTGGCCCGGGTAGATCTTGTAGGCGGCAGCACCGGCTACCATCGAGCTGCACTCATCCAATCAAGCATCGAGCACATCAATGAGTGGTGGTTCGCAGGCACTGATTACACGAGGGATTGGATGCCCTACGGGGTCGGGTGGAGCGAAGACCACGCGGATATCACCAACCACTACCTGGGACAGGGAGTGCGAGGCGGGCTGCTTCTGATGCTGCTCTTCATGTCCTTCCTGTGGTGGGGGTTCCGAGCGGCCGGGCAACTCCTCCGACTTCGACCTCCGCAGGACCATTTCTTCGTATGGTGTGTGGGCGCGGCGCTCTTCGTTCACGCGGTTTCCTGCACTTCGATCGCGTATTTCGATCAGTCGTTCATCTTCATCTATCTTACCCTGGCGGTGACAGCCTCTCTCCGTGCGATCACCTCCGAGGAGGTTGCCAAGAGCCCGGAAACGGTGGGAATAACAAACGAAGAAATGGCCGCGAACGTCGTATAAAGAGGCGGCTGATCACGAATCTCACGACAGAATCTATCAAGCGCTATGGATTTTTCCTGGTCGAAGGAGCAAAAGGAGTTGCTGGATGCCGTGCACCGTTTTGCCGCTCGGGAACTGGCATATGACGTAATCCAGGCTGACCGAGCGGGCCAGTTTAGTCGCGACGCTTGGAAGAAGTGCGGCGATTTTGGCATTCAGGGGCTGCCCGTGCCGATCGAATACGGAGGGCGGGGTCTTGATCCCGTCACCCTCGCCGGGGCTCTCGAGAAGCTCGGTTACGCGTGCCGCGACAACGGCTTGCTTTTCTCCATCAACGCGCATTTGTGGACCGTGGTTATGCCGCTCATCACTGCCGGGACCGAGGAACAGAAACGGAGATTCCTCCCGGGATTGGCAAACGGGACGTTGATCGGGGGCAACGCGATGACAGAGCCCGGGTCGGGCTCAGATGCTTTCGCGCTTGGGACTACGGCCAAGCGGGTCGGCTCGAATTACCTCTTGAACGGTGTAAAGAGCTTTGTTTCGAACGGGACCGTCGCGGACGTGGTAACCGTCTACGCTAACGTCGGTCCGGGGAAGGGTGTCCGGGGCATCACTGTCTTCCTAGTGGAGAAAGGCTTCCCCGGCCTGGCGATTGCTCGGAGCGTGGAAAAAATGGGGCTGAGAACCGCCCCAACGGCGGAGTTGACCCTGACAGATTGCGAGGTTCCCGCCGAGAACCGCCTAGGGGAGGAAGGGACGGGAGCCGTGCTCTTCACCCGCTCCATGACTTGGGAGCGCGGTTTCATCCTCGCTTCCGCCGTGGGCACCATGCAACGGCTCCTCGAGACCTGCGTGCGTTTCGCCTGTACCCGCCGCCAGGGAGGCCATCCAATCGGAAAGTTCCAGCATGTCTCCACCAAAATCGTGGATATCAAGCTGCGCCTCGAGACTTCACGCCAGCTTCTCTACCACGGCGCATGGACGCGTCAGCTCGGCAGGGCGGGATTTCTTGAAGCCGCCCTCGTGAAACTGCACATCAGCGACTCGTGGGTGAAGACCTGCGAAGACGCGATCCAAATCCACGGCGGCCGGGGCTATCTGGTCGAATACGAGCTGGAGAGAGAACTCCGCGACGCGCTCGGAAGCAAGCTTTACTCGGGAACCAGTGAGATCCAGAAGAACCTGATCGCCTCCATGCTCGGACTCTAACTCACTGAGAGTGTATGGATTTTCTGTTGCCGCACCTTTTGAAACGTAGCGCCGCCCATCACCCCGAGCGGGATGCCGTCCGCATGGATGGCGTTGCACTTACCTATGCCCATCTGGAGCGCCTGACCAATCAGCTCGCGCGCACGCTGATTTCGGCCGGGGTCAAGCGAGGAGACCGTGTCGGTCTCTACATCCACAAGTCACACGCCTCTGTGATCGGTGTGTTTGGGATTATGAAGGCCGGCGCGGCCTATGTCCCGCTTGATCCGAACGCCCCTCCCAAGCGCCTTGCTTACATCACGCGTGACTGCGGTATTAGAGTCGTCCTCACCTCGGCGGCCAAGTTCCCCTTGTTGGCGGAGTTCTTTATCGAAGGCAGCCCCATCGAACACGTCGTGCTCGCCGACGACTCGCCGGAAGCGCCGCGCGAGCTCCCGCCGCAAGTCGTAGTGACGCCGTGGAGCGTCGTCCTGGGCCAGGACAGCGCCCAGGTGTATTTGCCGGAATGCATTGATAACGACCTGGCCTACATCCTTTACACTTCCGGTTCGACTGGCGCCCCAAAAGGCGTGATGATCTCCCACCGAACGATCCTCACATTTGTTAACTGGGCCTGCGCCGAGTTTCAGATGACCGCGAAGGACCGCGTCACCAGCCATGCGCCGCTGCATTTCGATCTGTCAACGTTCGACCTCTATGCTACCATCAAGGCGGGAGCGACGATTGTGCTTGTCGGCGAAAACCTCGCGGCGTTGCCTGTTCAGATGGCGGATTTGATCCAGGACGAACGGATCACGATCACCTACCTGGTCCCGTCGATTCTCTCGTTCATGGTGAA
>CAZHEW010000003.1:32204-33987 GCA_964531815.1 uncultured Verrucomicrobiota bacterium | reverse complement strand
TCATCACTCATGCGCACGATGACCATTTCGGCGCCTTGACCCAGTTGGCCGGCGATAAGGACGCGCCACGCATCAAGACGATCTACGGGTCCCTGCCAACCCTGGAGTGGGTCGTGGCAACAGGTTACGGAGCGCAGGATGTCAAACCATATGAGCAGTTCCTGGAGGCCCTGCGCAAGGCAAACCAGCCAATCCTCGACCTTTCACCCGGTCAGGAAATGGTGATAGACGGCGTGCGCTTCGAGGTGCTCGGCGTGCACAACCCGGAGATCACGAACAACGCCATCAACAACTCGAGCCTCGTCTTGCGGGTCTCCGACCAGGCCAAGTCAGTCCTCTTTACAGCCGACCTCGGCGTCGAGGGCGGGCGCAAGCTGATGAACTCGCCCCTTGCCGGGCGCCTGCGCGCGGATTATGTCCAAATGGCCCATCACGGACAAACTGGAGTTGACGAGGCGTTTTATCAGGCGGTCAGGCCGACCGCGTGTTTATGGCCGACGCCGCTTTGGCTTTGGGACAACGACTCCGGCAAAGGCAAGGGGTCGGGCCCGTGGCAGACGCTCGAGGTGCGCGCCTGGATGGAGAAGCTGGGCATCACCAAGCATTATGTCATGACCCAGGGGCTGGTTCGTATCGAATGAATTGGGGAAAAAGGCGGCACGCCGCGCGCAAGATGCGCAATGCCCCAGGTGCCGCCCGGTTGCTCCTACATCCGACCGTTGAAGCGGTGCACGGTTTCAATCATCGCGACGTAATTCGCGGTGGGCATGTAGTTGGTAATGGAGTTGCCTGAGCCGCAGGCATAACCGCCGCCTGGCGCGCAGGCTTCCAGGATCTGGCTAGTCCGGTGCCGGATGTCGTCCTCCGTGCCACGGCTGAGCAGGTCCACATCCACGCCGCCCAACACCGCAACCCGTGTTCCCCAGCGCCGCTTGAACTCCTCGACGGGCACGATGACATCTTCGAAGCTGTGCTTGGCGTCAATCCGCACCTCCTCGATCAGGTCGGGCATGACTGCCTCGACGTGTCCGCAACTGTGCAGCAGGAACAACCGGCCAGTCCGGTGCGCCAGCTCGGCGTAACGTTTGTGCCACGGCAGGATGTATTGGCGGAGGTGTTGCGGCTGCAGCAGGGTGGCGGTCTTGAACCCCATGTCGTCTCCCAGCCAGAGGGCAAAGACACTCTCCATTTGGCAGAAGACCTGGAACGCATCGTAAATGGTCTGCCCGACGCGGTCCACCACCGCCCGCACCAGGTCGGGATCGTCGTAGAGCAACAGCATCATGCTCTCCAACCCGAGCAGGTTGCTCGACCATTCCAGCACGCCGCCCGAGAAACCGATCAGCCCCATGCCGTCGGGCAGCCCATCCGCCGCCGCTTCCGCCGCCACAAAGTCAATGGCCGCCGGCGCCGGCCAGGGGTAAGACTCAAAGTCAGCGGAACACTTGATCAGACCCTCGCGTTCATTGACCCACTGTCGGTCTGCCGCGGCTGCAGTGGCCGTGTTGCGCGCCGCCAGGGTCTCCATCTCAAAAGGGATCTCCGCCCGGACGCGGTAATAGTCGTAGCCCAGCGCGCGATGCAGCAGGACCCGTTGCCGGACGCCCTCGCGAAACGTCTGCAAGCCCTCCGCGCGGGACAGCGGGATCAAGGGCCGGCCATGCAATGCCGTCAGGATTTCCTCGGCAATGGCCAGCTCGACCAGCGGGACCCGTCCGCAGTCCCCGCCCCGCAGAACGCGCTGGAACTCTTCGACATTGGGCTCTGGTTTAGGCAGTCGCGG
>CAZHEW010000003.1:0-32104 GCA_964531815.1 uncultured Verrucomicrobiota bacterium | reverse complement strand
AGCCCAGGGAGAACGTTGCCCGCGCCAGGCCGTTGGTGCCTGACGGCACCGGCTTGGGAGCAGTGAGGAAGATTCGGTCGGCAGTGACTTTGCCGCTGTCGAGCAGGTGCTTCTGCACGGTTTGCGTCCGTTTCAGCATTAACTCCCGCAGGTCGTCGTCCGTTGCAGTCAGAGTGCTCATCAGGCGCTGCTCCATTTCTTCGCGGGTCGCTGCGGCCCCCGGTTGAGGCGCGGGAGGCGGTGCGCCGCCGGTCGCCGGTGCGGTGGGCGACGCCGCCTGGGCGGGCGCCGCATTGGTTGAACTGCGCGCGAGTCGTGTGGCGCCTTTCTCGATCTCCACTGCTGGACGCATGGCGGGTGGGGGCGTGGCGGCCGTGACGGGCGGGGTGGTTGCCGCGGCGGCGGCCCAGTCTTCCTGCGCGGGCGGGCTCTCCGGCTTTGCCGGGAACGCCGCTCCATAGGCTTTGCGCAACAATCGCTC
Organism: uncultured Verrucomicrobiota bacterium; assembly: GCA_964531815.1. Taxonomy (GTDB): domain Bacteria; phylum Verrucomicrobiota; class Verrucomicrobiia; order Limisphaerales; family UBA8199; genus UBA8199. The sequence continues at coordinate 31,623 of CAZHEW010000003.1, read as the reverse complement.
GTAGTCGGAGGCTTCGAGCTTGAGTTCACTCAGGGGCGGCAACGCCTGGCCCTGCGCGGTCAGTTCCTCCGCGCGCGCCGACTTGAGCTTGTCCTGCAACTTCTGCCGTGTGAGCGCCTCGCGGTCGGCGGCGGCATCAACGGTCGCGCTGATCTCAAGGCTCAGGGCGGGGCGTTCGTAAAGGGCCCGGATCAGCTTGGCCAGCTTGTTGGTCTGCGCCTCGTCGAGCGTGGCGGCCCCGGGCGGAAAGTCCACGTATTGCAGCTCTTCGCCGCCGCCGCCGACGATTGCGCCCAGCAACGAGAACGGCGAGGTGGCCACTTTCAGCAGAATATTCGAGAGCGCTTTCCACACCAGCGCGCCGATTTTGAACTTCGGATCGTCCAGGCTGCCGCTGACCGGCAGATCGAGGTCAATCCGCCCGTTGCGGTCCTTGAGCAGCGCCACTGCGAGCTTGATCGGCAAATTCGGGGCGTTGGTGCTCTCGTTGCGCGCGCCCAATGTGAGGCCGTCGAGCACGACCGCATGCGTGGCTTGCAGTTGCCGGTTCTCCACCTTGTAACTGATGTCGTAGCTGAGCTTGCCCCGGTTGAGCGGGTGCCCCACGTACTTCTCGCTGTAAGGGGTGAACGGCGTCAGGTCGTTGTTCTTGAGCCCCAGCTTCAAATCCACAAACGGATTCTTCGCATCGGGCGTGATGGCGCCGGTGACCTCGAAGGGGGCCAGGGCGCTGATCTTGCCGCGGATGTCCACGCCGGTCTTGCCGACGCCCGGCAAGGTCAAGTCGCGAATGGTGCCGTTGAATTCCTCGATGCGGGTGTTGAAGCGGGGGGTGAGCGACTCGTCGGCGGCGTAAAACGAGCACTTCTCGAGAATCAGGGCTCCAACTGTGATCGGGAATGGCGCGGAATCTGCCGCCTTTTGCTCGTCGGCGGTCGCGCTGGGCGCATTGGTGTCCGCGGGCTCGGGCTCCTTCTTCATCAAAGCCGACACGTTAAGCTGGCCGTTCGAGCTGACCACCAGGCTGGTCGCCAGTCCCTGGAACTTGACCTCGTTCACTGCCAGGGCGTTGGTCTTCAGCGAAAACGTGATCCCCTTGACGGTCAGATTGTCCCACTTCGCCAGTTCGTGGTAGGCCACCGTATCCGTGGCGGCGAACTTCGCCAGCGCCAGATCGCCGGTGAACCGCACCAGCGGCGCGCTCGAGTCGCCGGGCGCGTAGTGCGCCTGGCCGTTGAGGCTCAGGTCGCCCGCATTGAGCACCAACCGGAGCTGTTGCTCGACGTAGGGCTGCAGCGACGGCAGCCCCAAACCGGTCAGGGCGAGCTTCGCCGCCCCGGCCGGCGGCTGCAAAGTGCCGTCCGCCTCGACGCGCACCGTGCCGCCGCCGCGCCACTTGAATTCCACCGTCGCCGCGACCGGCGCGTTGGTTTGGTTTGAAGCGCCCTTTACCTGCACGCGTAAACCATCGAGGCCGAGCTGCGCCGGCTTCGGCGGAACGTGGTCCTCCACTCTGACCGCGAAGTCATCCAGGTTGAACTCCTCCACGACCGCCTTCCACGGGGCGTTGGTTCCTTCCGGCGCGTCGGCCGGGGGCTCGGCTTTTGCCGGCGCATTGGTTTGCGCCACGAGCAGCTTGAGCCAGTTCAACTGCCCGTCCTTCTCGCGCCGCAGCACAGCCGAGCCACCGCTCACGGCCACCCGCGGCACGCGGGCTTCCCGGCCGGCCATGCTGAGCGAGGCGCCCCCGACGTTGACACTGTTCAGCGCCAGCAGTGTTTCGCCCGCCCCGGGAGCGGTGACCCGCAGGCGCTCGATCTTCACCGTGGCATTGGTGGCCTCCAGTTGCAGCGGCGGCCCCGCGTTCAGGCGGTAGTCCGCGGCGACGTCCAGCAGCCCGTCCGCGATTTCAGCACGCGTTGCCTCGGCCAGGTAAGGCGCGTAGTTCGTCATGTGCGCGCCTTGCAGCGTGAACGTGCCGGCCGACTGCAGCGGATTGGCCATCACCGTGCCCGTCCAGCCGAAATGCCCGCCGCTCGGGGTGAGCATGGTCAGGGAGTATTGGCCCTTTTCGTTGGGCCGTGTGGTCAGATTCTTCAGATCAAAGTCAATCGGGTGAAACTCCAGGCGCAACGGCTTGGCCCGCGTTTCGTCGGTGAAGCTCAGCGCCCCGTTCGTCACGACCAAATGCCGGACCAGCACCGCCGGCAGCGGCTTCGGCTCCTTGGCGGGCTCGGGCTCGGGCGCCGGAGCGCCCTTGCCGAGGTTGGCGAAGTTGAATTGCCCTGACGCGCCGCGCACCACCGTCACCTCCAGGCCCGCCAGCCGGATCTCCCGGAATGTCCAGGCCCGGTGGAACAGCGACGAGAGTTGAAAGTTGACGAAGAACTCATCAAAACCGGCGAACGGAGTCCCGTTCGTCTCCGTCAGCGCCAGGCCCTGAACCGCAAGCGAGAGGGCATACGGGTTGAACTTCACTTTCTGCACGGCGGCCTGCCGGAGCGTCAGGCCGGGCAGGCGTTTGACCAACTGCCAACGGATGATCGCCGGCAACAGAAAGAAACCCACCAGGGTGTAAACCAGCAGCGCAACAACCAGCCACCGGCACCGCCGGCCCCACGGCGTCGCGGGCGACTTCAGGCGCCTGAACAGCGAAGAGAAGTTCATACGACAACGAATTGATTCAAGTTAGGCATAACTCGAAACGCGCAGACTGTCTCTCACTCGTTCTGAATGCGGTAAAATGCTGACTCCGCCGCGCCCACCGGCGGAATGGTAAAGTCGCCGGGAGTCACCGAGTTGGTGGCGACGCGCTGCCAATTGGCTTGCGCGGTCTGGAGGCCGGCGGACTGAAGCAGCACAAAGCGCGAGCCCGAGCCCCCTGTGTAGGCCAGCGTGGTGCCTTCCACCTTCGTGATCCGCACCGGCGCAGGGGCGTTGGTGCCGCTGCCGATCTGATGGAATCGCACGCAGTCGGCAAAAGTGCGCTCGGAGCCGGTGCCGCCGCTGACATACTTGAAATCTATATGCGGCTGGGTGACGCCGGGCCGGTTGGTGAGGTAGCAGGTAAATGCCCATTGGTTGAGAGAATAAGCCTTATGGAAGGCCGTGGTGTTGGTCCACCCGCCGCCGGCGGTCGCGCCGAACACCCCGCCGATGTCGCAGTTGGTCGAACCCACGTTCATGATGACGTCAGGGGCCAACTGGTAATACGGCTGAGTGACCTGCACCTCGTAAACCGCGCCCGCGTTTGTGCCGTTGACATGAACCAGCCCAAAACCCCCGCCCACGGGCATCGAGCTGGCGGTATGGGAGTAGGAGCCAACGCGGTTAGGGGTGCCGACAGGATCGGTTGCAGTGCTCTTATAGGGGGAAGTGAAAAAAGGCGTGTAGGGACCATAATCAATCCAGTAGAAGGGTGCGTCCCAATTGACGTCGCTGTTGGAGGAAACACGCGCGGCATACACCGCGTCCTGGCCGAACGCCGCATGGGCGCCCAACGCCGCCACGCCGAGGGAGATAAGTATTGCTCTAATGCCAGTGAGGAACAGGTTCGTTTTCATCTTGGTATGATAGAAGAGTGGAGATTGGCATCGGAACCGCGCAAGCCTTTTCTGCGCGTTTCTGCGTGTCTGGGTTGCGGGCAGGTCAAAAGGCCGACTCTGCCCGCCGCAGGTTGGATCGAGCCTGGCGGCCGCCGCCCGGCGGGGCAGGTGCCCCGGACTGGCCCGGTAGTGGCTGGCGGCCAACGCGCTAATCCGTATCTATGCAACAGACTTCCCGCCAAACACGCGAAATGACGCTAAAAGAGAGAGCGACCCCAGCCACCAGGTGCGGTTCTGGGCCCCACTGATCAGTGAGACTGCCGTGCACCTCGATTAGCCCGGATTTGCCTGCCTATCCAAAGCCGAGAGAGGCTTTGTTCTGCCCACCGGCTGCGGGTCCCTCCGCCCTGCCTCCATCCCATGCCCATCCCACCTCCGTTCTACCTCCGTTCCATCTCCGCACTACCTCCGCGCGTAAGACGGGGGTACTACCCAGGTACGACGGAGGTAGAACGGAGGTAGGATGGAGGTGTCCCCGGGCGGGATGGGGGCAACCGAGTTGCCAGAAGGGAACCGCGAGGGGGGGCGCCGGGGGCGCGTTGAATAGGGCGGAACGGCTGTCCAGCCCGGTCGTAAAGGTGCGATTGGGCGGGGGAGCGTGCGCGTCCCGCCGGCGGCTTCGTGGTTGTGCTCCTGTGTGACCGTTTGGTGAATCGGCAGCGCCGGCGGGCTTTGGCGGGGGCGGCGAAAAGTGCGGGCTGATCAGGATTGCAGGGCGCGAGCTACTGCAACTGGCGGGCGCGGTAGTAGCGGCGGACGAAATGGGTGGCCGGGTCGGTGAAGAGGATAGCGCCGGTGGTGTTGGTGAGGTTGGTCACGGCTATCCAGCTCGACAGGTTGGCGGAGCCCAGGATTTCAAGCTTCAGGCCCGGGGCGCTGGAGACCGTGCACTGGAATTTGCCTCCCGACACGAGCCGGGGCCAAAGGAGGCGGATGGCGGCGCCCACGTTGAAGGGGTTGCTCGCGGCGGTGTGGCCGGCGCCGTCGTCGGCCTTGAGCACCACGTTGTTGGCGGCGGCTCCCACGGTGACGCTCCCGTTCCAAATGCCGCCGGCGAAGCTGCCCGAAGCGGTGGGGCTGATTGAGACCGAGTTCGAGTAGGGGACGGTATAGCGCAGGTCGAGAAAGATCCCTACTCCCGTGCCCGAGACTTCGTTGGGGAACCCCTCGCCATAAACGTAATAGGAGTTCTGGCCGATGGTGCCATTGGGGAACGTCGTGGGCCACTGGTAGCTGTAGTACTGAGGCGTCCCGGCCGGGAAATAAGCGGCCAGCCGGTACGGTGTGCCGGCCGAAAGCGTCACGGGTGCGTTGAGCGCCGTCTCGGTCCAGGTGCCGGGCGGACTTGTTACGTTCCTGGATGCCACCAGCGCACCCGTCCCCGTCCAAACCGAGACCTTGGTTCCACTGTAGGAGCGAACGGAGAATGCTTGCAAGGTGGTGGTGGGGGTAAACTCGTAGCCTATGGTCCAGTTGTAGGTGGGATCGGTTTGGGATTCCGGGGTGCCCAGGTTCCCGACGAGGGTGTTGGTCGAGAGTGCGCCCGTCGCGTAGGCGCTCAGCGCCACGGGGCCAGTGAAGCCGGCAATCACGCCGTTGTCGGCATTCAGCGCGGTCAGGGTGACGCCAAACGGCGTGCTCAGGCTCTGGGTGGTGCCGATGGGGCTCCACACAAGGCGGTCCAGCACTGTCGGGAGCATGTGCAGCGTGAAGTTGGCCCCCCAGTAATTGCCGCTGCTGGCGGCCAAATCCGCAGAGACGCCCGTCGGGAAGTTGCCGCTGGCGCTGCTGTAGTTGGCCTTGCTGACTGTAATCGAGTAGGAGGAAGAGGAGGGGATTCTGGCCAGGGCGTAAATGCCGTTGGTGTCCGTGGTTGCGGTGTAAGTGCCGCCACCGCTGCGCGTGGCCGTGACCGTCGCGCTGGCGACCGGTCTGGCGCGCTGGTCCAGCACCCGGCCGCTGATAATCTCACCGGTGCCGTTCGTGTAGGCGTTGTAAACGCACTCGTCCACCACCGTGAAGGTGTAAATCCCGGTGTCAACCAGGGGCAGCGCATACCAGGCGTTGGCGGCGCCCGACCAGCCCAGGTTCAGGTGATGATAGAGTGTGGAGAGACTGTAGCCGTAGCCGTCCGCCACAACCCCATGTCCCCCGGCCGCACCCTCCACCCCGAGCAGGACCGGACACCGGGCGTCCAGGTTTGGATTGATCATGCCCGGCAAACCGGCGCCGATATTGCCGGAGCTGTTCCAGCCCTGGACGGCATTGGCGAACTTGAACGTGCCCATCAGCGCGCCCTTGGCAGCGAGCAGCGGCGCCGCAGAACCACCGCTGGCATAATCTGTGTTTACGGTGGCGCCGGCATCCGCGACCAGTGCGCCAATCGCCTGGCACTGCGCCGAGCTCGGGTTGGCGGGAGGCACCAGAGGCATGTTGCTCCACACGTAGGGCTCGCCCGCGCCATTGCCGCCACGCAAGTAATACGTCAGGGGGATGCTATCGTAAGTTATCGGGAAGCCAGCCGACCCGACGCCGGTGATGGGGAACTGATAGTAGCGCATAAGTTGCGCCATAGCCGTTGCCACGCAGCCTGCCGGATAGTTGGCGGTGCTGCCGGCGGCGTAGGGCGGCGTGTAGTAGTTGTAGCAGGCGGCCACGCCGGCATCGGCGGCAGTCTGCTGGCTCCAGGTGCTCTGGAGCAGCGGCGCCACCCGGAGGTCCGACACGGTGATTAGTCCTTTGGGTGAAGCCGCCGGCCCGCCATCCCTGGGGCAAAGCCGCTGCCACTTCGCCTGGGACTGGGCGGCGGTCTTGTCCGGAACCGCGGAGCCTGTTTTCTGCGCGCTGGCAACGCGGCCGGCCAGATCCCGGCTTACCAGCGCGCCCAAGGGGTTGTTCTCCGCCGGATCGAACTTGCCCGCGGCAGCAAAGCCGATGATGGGCTCGACCCAATCATTGGCGGCAACGATGACAAAGCCGGCTGGCTCCAAATACGCCACATGGTAGAGCGGGTTGCCAACCTTGTCATTGAAGGTGTCCACGCGCTGCACGGATTGTCCCAGGGCCTCCCCCAGGGGCGTTGGGCACAGGCCCAGCCAGCCTGCAACCGCCGCCGCCGCTTGGTTTGCGCTAACCGGCGCGGCCAGACCGGCCTGCCAGGGGGCACTGAGCAGGGCGGAGATTGCCGAGGCCAGCAGGGCCGAACGAACGGGCGAGACAATGGAGGAGGGCGCTTTCACGAGGTGTCCTATTCTTCTAGGCTGGGTTTGCTGGTGCTCAATTGCAGGACTTCGGGATGCCGCCGCTTGAGGGCACGCGGTTTACAAACCCCGTGCAGGCCGCGTGCCCTCACGCGGCGATGCATGTATTGCTTATCCATGCAACTAAGCACCAGTAACTGCATTCTCAACGGGCCGTGACAGCTTCATATGCGAAGCAGCATCTGAGCCAAAGCGCCAATCCCTTTGAGCTTGGCCGCCACCAAAGCCCGTGGCGTAATACAGCTTTGTCCCATCCAACAGCCCGTCTTTCCTATACCAGATCCCGTGCTGGGGAGCAAATGCGGCTTTGACAGGGGGTTTGGGTTGAACGCATTTTCTGGTTTTGCTGTCCATCGCAGAGTAAGATTTCAAGACCAATGAATACCGGAATCAATGCCATTAACGAGGCAGTGCAGGAAGCGGGAGCATTTGTGCGTCCGCTCTTTAACGAGTTGGGCAAGGTAATCGTCGGGCAGACTTACCTCGTCGAGCGGTTAGTGGTCGGCTTGCTGGCCAACGGACACGTCCTGCTGGAGGGCGTGCCCGGCCTCGCCAAGACGCTCTCGGTCAAGTCGCTGGCCAACTCCCTGAATGTGAAGTTCGCGCGCCTGCAGTTCACGCCCGACATGCTGCCGGCCGATGTCGTCGGCACGCAGATTTACAACCCGCAGTCGGGAGCGTTCACGACCCGCAAGGGGCCGATCTTCGCCAACCTGGTGCTGGCGGACGAAATCAACCGCGCGCCGGCCAAGGTGCAGAGCGCGCTCCTGGAGGCCATGCAGGAAAAGCAGGTCACCATCGGCGAGCATACTTACAAGCTGGAGGAGCCCTTCCTGGTGCTGGCCACGCAGAACCCGATCGAGCAGGAAGGCACCTACCCGCTGCCTGAGGCGCAGGTTGACCGTTTCATGCTCAAGCTCAAGATCGGCTATCCATCGCGGGCTGAGGAACGACAGATTCTGGACCTGATGGCCCGCACCTCCGGCACCCCGGTAACCGGCCCGGTGGTCGAGCCCAAACAGATTCTTCACGCCCGCCAGGTCATCAACGACATCTACATGGATGACAAGGTCAAGGACTATATCGTGGACCTGGTTTGCGCCACCCGCGACCCGGAGGCGCACAAGATCCAGGTCAAGGAGTTCATCCAGCTCGGCGCTTCCCCGCGCGCGACCATTTACCTCACGCTGGCCTCCAAGGCTTACGCGTTCCTCAAGGGCCGGGGCTACGTTACGCCGCAGGACGTGAAGAGCATCGGGATGGATGTGCTCCGCCACCGTGTGGCGATCACCTACGAGGCCGAGGCCGAGGAGAAGACCAGCGAGACCATCATCCAGAAGATCTTCGACGAACTGCCAGTGCCATGAGCGAAGCATCTTATGCCGACCATCCTGATTGGCGGTTACAAATTCCGGTTCTACTCGTCCGATGTGCACGAGCCGCCGCATGTGCACGTCATCCGGGCTGAGCGCGTGGCGAAAATCTGGCTAGGCGTTCTCGAAGTCGAACACGATCATGGCTATAATAAAGCAGAGCTGCACAAGATACTGAAGCTGACTGAATTGAACGAAACCAGACTATTGCAGGCATGGCATGAGCACTTTGACCGCTAAAAGCACTGAACGAGTTCACGCGAAGGGGGTCCGTTTCACCAACGGCACGCTGCATGTCCGGCTGGACGACGGACGCGAGATCAGCCTGCCGCTGGCCGAGGTGCCGTGGCTGAAATGGCTCGCCAAGGCCACCCCCAAGCAGCGGGCCAACTGGTCGCTGGAGCCGGGCGGCTACGCGATTTACTGGCCGGACCTGGACGACGGCATCGAGGTGTGCCACCTGCTGGACACGCAGCCGATCGCGTGAACGGCGAGGCCGAGGGAAGACCAGCGAGAGCATTATCCAGAACATATTCGACGAACTGCCAGTGCCGTGAGAAAACCCGCTCGAAGCTCTCTGCTCGTGGTAACACTCCTGGCCATCTGGGTATGCGTGCTGGCCGCAGCTTACACTACATTCGTGAGCCTGGAAACTCTAACCACTGGATCGGCAGCAGACATTACGCCGCTTATCTCGGGGACAATTGCAGCCCTGGCCTATGTTGTCGCCCGGCTGGCCCATGCAGCAAGGAGGCGGAACGATCCGTCGCTTGCCAAGCATCACTGATGCGTCATGATCCCGCGCGAAATCCTCAAGAAGATCCGGCAGATTGAGATTCGGACCAACCGGCTGGTGAGCGAGACGCTGGCGGGCCAGTACCATAGCGTCTTCAAAGGGCAGGGGATGAACTTCGACGAGGTGCGCGAGTATCAGCCCGGGGACGAGGTGCGCTCGATTGACTGGAACGTCACGGCGCGGATGAACCATCCGTTCGTGAAGAAGTTTGTGGAGGAACGCGAGCTGACGCTCATGCTGGTGGTGGACGCCAGCGGCTCGGGCCGGTTCGGCTCGCACGCCCAATCCAAACGCGAGCTGGCGGCCGAGATAGCGTCCGTGCTGGCCTTCTCGGCCATCCGCAACAACGACAAGGTGGGGCTGATCCTGTTCACGGACGAGGTGGAGAAGTTCATCCCGCCCCGCAAGGGCCGCCGCCACGTCCTGCGAGTCATCCGCGAAGTGCTCTTCTTCGAGCCGCATCATCGCGGGACGGATTTGAACGGCGCGCTGGAGTTCTTGCTGCGCGTGACGCCGCACCGGGCCATCGCCGTGCTGATTTCCGACTTCATCGGTTCGCCCTCCGAGGTGACCGGCCGGCGCCGCCGCAGAATCCGTCCCCAGGTGATGTTGCTGGAATCGCTGGCCCAGGCCTCGCTGACCATGCTGCGCCAGGCCCACCGCCGCCATGACGTGGTCGCTGTCCAGATCACGGACCGGTATGAGCTGGAACTGCCGGCGCTGGGCCGGTTGGTGCTCAACGACGCCGAAACGGGCGAAGTCGTCGAGATCAACACCAGCGACGAGCGCAAGCGCGCCGCCTTCGCCGAACGGCAGGCCCGGGCCCAGGCGGACCTGGCGCGACTGTTCCGTTCCGCCGGCATAGACGCCATCCGCCTGCGGACCGACCAGCCCTATGCGGCGGAGTTGGGCCGGTTCTTCGAGACCCGTGAGAAACGGAGGCTGAGAGGTTAAGTATGGGCGGACCAGTGCAAGCCCTGAAGCCGGCGTGTGGCGTGTGGCGCGTGGCGTGTGGCGCGGGAACCGTCATGGGGGCATCCCACTTCCAACATGCGCCACGCAGCACGCACCCCGCTTCGGACCGATGACCGCTACCAACCTCCATCCAAGTTCGCTGGCCGCTGCCGGCGCCGGAACGAACGCGCTGCGCGACATCAAGCCGCCGGTCGAGATCCCGAGCGGCTGGGCATGGGTTTTCTGGGTGCTGCTGGTGCTCGCGGCCGCCGCACTGGCGTTCTGGGCGTGGCGCTACTGGCAGAAACGGCGCGCGCAGGCCAAGGTGGTCCCGGTTGTGCCGCCGCACATCCGCGCGAAGCAAAAGCTGCGCGAGGCGCTGGCCCTCATCGGCCAGCCGCGCGAGTTCTGCATCCTCGTGTCCGATACCGTCCGCTGGTATCTGGAGGAGCGGTTCGACTTCCACGCGCCCGAGCGCACCACCGAGGAGTTCCTCCACGAACTGCAGGAAACGAATTTGCTGACGCCGGGCCAAAAGGAAAGCCTGAGCGAGTTTCTCAAGCGCTGTGATCTGGTGAAGTTCGCCAAATACGAGCCCGGCCTGCCCGAGTTGGAGGACCTGCACTCGTCGGCGGTGCGGCTGGTGGAAGAAACCGAGCCCATCATGGCCACATTGGAGGCCGTCAAGACGGGCGCGCAAGCATGACCTTTGGCCATCCATACCTCCTGCTGTTGCTGCTGCTGCTGCCGGTGCTGGGCTGGTTGAAAGGCAAGCAAGGCAAGCCGCCGGCCTTCGTGTATTCGTCGGTTCAACTGGTGCGCGGCATTCTCAATGTGACGCGCACGCGCTCGGGGGCGTTCCTGGCGTCGCTGCGCTGGCTGATTCTCGCCCTGCTGATGGTTGCGCTGGCCCAGCCGCGCCTGATCCGCAGCGAGACACGGGTCACCGCGAGCGGCGTGGACATCGCGGTGGCGCTGGACATGTCCGGCAGCATGGCCTCGGAGGACTTCGAGGTGGGGCGCGAGCGACTCAACCGCCTGGCCATGGCCAAGGAAGTGCTCAAGAAGTTCATTGATAAACGCCCGGCTGACCGCATCGGCATCGTGGCTTTTGCCACCCAGGCCTATATCGCCTCGCCCCTGACTCTGGACCACGACTTTCTCCTGGAGAACCTCGCGCGGCTCGACCTGGGCACTATTGACGATACCCGCACGGCGATCGGCTCCGCTCTCAGCGCCGCGGTCAACCGCCTGCGCGAACTCAAGTCCAAGAGCAAGATTGTGATCCTGATGACCGACGGCCAGAACAACTCCGGCAAGGTCGCGCCCCTGACGGTCGCCGAGGCTGCGCAGAAGCTCGGCGTGAAGGTCTATACCATCGGCGTCGGCACGCGGGGCATGGCGCCGATGCCGGTCTTTTGGGGCGGGCGCAAGGTCGGCTACCGGCAGGAGCCGGTGAACATTGACGAGGACACGCTCCAGAAGATTGCCGGCATGACGGGGGGCAAATACTACCGCGCGGACAACTCGCAGCGCTTTCAAGCGATCTACGCCGAGATTGACAAGCTGGAGAAGACCGAAGCCGAAGTGAAGAAGTACTCGCACTACGACGAGCTGTTGGCCTGGTTCATCCTGCCGGGCCTTGGCCTGTTGCTGCTGGAGGTTCTCTTGCGCCACACGGTTTGGAGGAGGCTGCCATGACGTTCGCCAACCCCCACGTACTCTGGCTGCTGCTGGCGTTGCCGCCGGTCCTGCTGGCCTTCTTCTGGTGGGCCGGTCGCCAGCGGCAGCAGTTGCTCACGCAGTTCATCCAGGCGCGCCTGTTGCCGGGGTTGACCGTTGGCCTTTCCGCCACGCGCGAGAGGATTCGCGTGGTCTGCCTCGTTTTGGCCGTGGTCTGTCTTGTCCTGGCGCTGGCCCGGCCGCAGTGGGGGTTCGACTGGGAGGAGGTCAAGCAGCGGGGGCTGGACATCGTTGTGGCGATTGACACCTCGAGAAGCATGCTGGCGACGGACGTCGCGCCGAACCGCCTCGCCCGGGCCAAACTCGCCGCGCTCGATCTGATGAAGCGCGCCAGGACCGACCGCCTCGGCCTGGTCGCCTTCGCCGGCACCGCGTTCCTGCAATGCCCGCTGACCATAGACGACTCGGCCTTCCGCCAGAGCGTTGAGGCGCTGGACGTGAACATCATTCCCCAGGGCGGCACGGCGCTGGCGGAGGCGATTCAGACGGCGCTGACCGCCTACAAGGAGGGCGACAACTACAAAGTGCTGGTCCTGCTCACGGACGGTGAGGACCACGATTCCGGCGCGCTGCCGGCGGCGGAGAAGGCCGCGCAGGAAGGCTTGCGCATTTTCACGGTGGGCATTGGCACGAGCGACGGTGAGATTCTGCGTGTCCAGAACCCTCAGGGGGGAAGCGATTACGTGCGCGACGAACAGGGTAATGTCGTCAAGTCGCACCTGAACGAAGACTTGCTCAAGAGGATAGCCTTCACAAGCGAAGGGGGCGCTTACATCCCCTTGCGCGGGGCCAAGGCCATTGACTCGCTTTACGATGACCGGCTGGCCAGCCTGCCCAAGTCCCAACACCGGGAGAAGTTCATCCGCCGCTATCACGAGCGGTACTACTGGCCGCTGGCGGCGGCGATTGCGCTGTTGCTGATCGAAATGCTATCCCCGGAACGACCACGCGAGCGGCCCGCCAAACGCCCACGAGCCGCTAAAGGAGTGCGGAGCCGTTCGCCCGGCGCCGCCCCGGCTTCCCCGGCATCCTCGATGCTCCAGGCTCAATCATCGTTCCTGGCCCTTTTGTCCCTCTCGTCCCTGCTGCTTTGTGCGCCGGCCACTGCTCTGGCCTCTCCCTCCAGCGCGCTGCGGGAATACAAAGCCGGGAACTTTGACCAGGCATTCAAGGAATACCAGCGCCTCCTTCGGCAGAACACCAACGATAGCCGCCTTCACTTCAACGCCGGCGCCGCCGCTTACCGCAACCGGCAATTCGAGGAAGCGGCCAGGCAGTTCAACGCCGCGCTTTCCTCGCCTGACCTGAAGCTTCAGGGATTGGCCTACTACAACGAGGGCAATTCCCTGTTCCACCTTGGCGAGCGCAGCGCCGATCCCAAGCAGCGCAAGGAAGCCTGGGAAAAGGCGCTCACGGACTACCAAAGCGCGATGAAGCTTAGCCCGCAGGACCCGGATGCGAAGTTCAACTATGAATTCGTCAAGAAGAAGCTGGAGGAACTCAAGCAGCAGCAGGAGCAACAAGACCAGCCCAACAAGCTGCAGCCCAGCGAAGCGGCAAAACAGGCGAAGGCCAGGGCCGACGAAGCGGTGCGGCGGAAAGAGTATTCCCAGGCCCTCAAGATTATGGAGGACCAACTGGCTCAAGACTCAACGACTGAGTACTACGCCGACTTCATCAAGCGGCTGAAAGGAGTAACCGGTGTACAAGACTCTGCTAAACATTAGCCTCCTGGTTGCCGCTCTCTCGCTAGGCGCTCAAACTGCCGAAGACTACTTCCACGGCGGCGCGCAGTCCTTTGTCTGGGGGAAGGATCGCGAAGCCAGAACTCAGATTGGGACCGGCCTGCATCACTATCCCAGTGATCCATTGCTCAACGGGATGGCTGTGTTGTTGAAAGAGGAAGAGAAAAAGCAACAGCAGAACCAGGATCAGCAGCAACAGGACCAGCAACAGCAGCAAGACCAGCAGAAGCAGCAGGGCCAACGAGACCAGAACCAGGATTCCTCCCAGCAGCAGCAGGCTGAGCAGCAGCAGAAAGACCGGGAACAGCAGCAAGACCAGCAACAGAAGCAGGAACAACAGCAGGCACAGCAAGGCTCCACCCAGCCCAACGAGGAGTCTGGCGGGACAAATGAGCAAGACGCTGCCGCTCAGTCGCTGGGACAAATGACGCAGGAGCAGGCCCGGCAGTTATTGGACGCGCAAAAGGAGGATGAGAAGATGCTCCAGCCCAAACCTGCCGGCAAATCGCGCGATTCGAGCCGGTCGTTGAAGGACTGGTAATCCGCTCCGGAAGAAAACAGGCAGGCAGCGAAGGGCTGCCTGCCCGGCGTGAACTAATCGCAGATCAATGCCCCGGCGACGAAAACATTTCGGGGCGCCCGTGAGTTACTGCGCCTTGGGCGGCTTGGCGGCAGACTTCGTGGCGTCCGGAGCCTTTTCAGCTTTCGGCGCCTTGTCCGGCTTGGTGGCCTTGTCGGGCCCCCCATGCCGGTCAGTCCGCGGGCCGTGAAACTTCTTCTCGCCGGTTTCGCCTTTGGCGTGAGCGGCCTCAGGCTTGCGGTGGGCGGTTTCGGGCCGCCGTCCGCGTTTTTCGGTCTTGGGGTGCTCTTCTTTCGTGGCTCCGGCCGGCGCGGCCGCTTCGGGCGGCGGCAGCGGCGTGCTGCTCTCGACGCGGACTTTGAGCTTGGTGGTGACGTCCGCATGCAGCCGCAACTCGACCTCGTGCTCGCCCAGGGCGCGGATGGGATTCTCGAGGTGAATCTTCCTCTTATCCAGCGAGATGTCGAACTGGATCTTGAGCTGGTCGGCGATCATGCCCGAGGTGACGGTGCCGAAAATCTTGCCGTCCTCGCCCGTCTTGACCGTGATGAGGCAGAGAAGCTTCGAGACGCTCTTGGCCAGCTCGTTCATGGAGTTGAACTCGTGAGCCTCGCGCTCGGCGCGACGTTTGCGGAGAGCTTCAATATGGCGCTTGTTGGCGGAGCTTAAGGGTACGGCCAGGCCCTGCGGGAAGAGAAAATTGCGGGCGTAACCGGCGGCGACTTTGACTTGGTCGGACTCGGCGCCCAAGCCGACGATCTGGTGGGTAAGGATGACTTCAGTTTTTGCCATGGGAAATCGGGTGTTGCGTGTTGAGTGTTGCGTGAACGGCAGGGACACATGTTGAGGTTAGAACGGCACGTCGTCTTCCTCGGTCGGGCCGGGCTCAGGCGCCGCCGCAGGAGCCGAAGCCGCCGGTGCGGCGGCTGCGGCGCGCCGTGTCGGCTCAGAACCGGGTTCGGCACGGTTGCCGCTGTCGAGGAACTGGAATGACTCCAGCACTACCCCCAACCGGCTGCGCTTCTGACCGGTTTGTTTGTCGTCCCATTGATCCAGGCGAAGCCGGCCTTCGACGAGCATCGGCCGGCCCTTCTTCAGATACTGGCCGATGGTCTCGGCCTGCTTGCCGAACGCGTCAATGTCCACAAACGTAACCTCTTCCTTGGCTTCGCCGGTCTCGGTTTTCCAGTTCCGGTTTACCGCCAGGCCAATCTTGGCGATTGCCATGCCCTTGGGCGTGTAGCGCAACTCCGGATCGCGCGTGAGGTTGCCAACAAGGATGACCTTATTGAAGCTTGCCATAGAGATTCTTTAAGTGGCGGCGGTGGCTGGTTTTGCTTCCGGAGCGTTGGTGAACAGCACCCGGAACACTTCCTCATTGCCGGCGAACCGGCGTTTCAACTGGTCGAGCAGGGTTGGCGGGCCCTGGAAGATGACGTTCACATAGAAGCCGGCGCTCTTTTTCTTATCGGCCGCGCGGGCAAAGGTCTTCTTGTCCATCTTCTGCACCGTTTCCACTTTGCCGCCCAGCGTGGTGATCTCGGTGGAGATCTTGTCAACGGCGTCTTTGATGCCTTCCTCTTTGCCCGCCACATCCAGTATGAACAGGCCTTCGTATCGTTTTACTGCGCTTTTCATTGGTTCCCGGAGTCGCCTACGACTCCGTTGAATTGACTCATTGCTTTCTGTATTCCGGCGTCCAGCCAGGTTTCGGCCTGGTCGGACGCCACGGTTAAGACTTTATCAACCAGTGCCGCTTCCGTCGAGCTAAATCGGCCCAGCACGTGGCCTGTAATTTCGCGCGCCCCGCTCTGCCGGCCAATGCCGACCCGCTGGCGCGCGTATTCGTTAGTCCCCAGGTGCCCTTCGATGGACTCCAGCCCGTGATGGCCGCCACTGCTCCCGCCCGGCCGCAGCCGGAGTTCGCCCAGCGGCAAATCCGCATCGTCCACCGCCACCAGCAACCGCGCCAGCGGCAGCCGATAGAACGCCACCACCGCCCCGACGGTTTCGCCGCTCGCATTCATGTACGTCTGCGGCTGGCACAGGAGCACCCGGATGGTATTCCGTTGTGCCCATGCCAGCCGCGCGTTGAACTTCTTTTCGTAAGTCCAATCTCTGCGCCAGCGTTCGGCCAGCCGCTCGGCCACCCGGAAACCCGCATTGTGCCGGGTCCGCGCGTGCTCCGCGCTGGGATTGCCCAGGCCCACAATGAGATACAGGTTCTCCATGCGGGGAGCTGGCCTGGCCGCCCAGCGCCCGCCGGGCAGCCGCCCAAACTATTTCTTCTTTGCCGCAGCGGGCGCGGCCTTCTTTTCGGCTGCGCCTGGAGCGGCCTTCTCGGCGCCTGGCGCAGCTTTCTCCGCGCCCTTGGCCGGGGCCTTTTCGGCACCCTTGGCCGGGGCCTTTTCGGCGCCCTTGGCGGGCGGGGCTCCTTCTTCGCCCTCTTCTTTCTTCTCTTTGATCATCTCCACCTCGCCCAGCACAGTCTCCGCCGCTGCAGCGGCTTCGGCCGCTTCCTCTTCCTCTGTGCGTGGCGCCGCTACGGCAATGACGGGTATCTGCTTGTCGCCAAGGATCTCGGTATTCGCTGGCGCCTGGATTTCACCGATGTGAATCGCCTGGCCGATCTTGAGGTGGCTGACATCCACGGCGATTTGCTCCGGCAGATCCTTGGGCAAGCCGCGCACTCTGATCTTGAACAGCACATGCTCCAACACGCCGCCGTCAGTCTTCACGCCCTCGGCTTCGCCGATCGTTTCAACGGGCACTTGGATGGTAACCTGCTCGTTCTCCGCGATCTCGTGGAAATCCACGTGCAGCACCTTGCCAGTCAGAGGATGGTGCTGGATTTCCTGCACCAGCGCCAGCCGTTTGGGCCGGGCGTCATCCTGGACGGTCAGGTCCACCAGGAGATTCCCGGAAACGGAGTGGTGAATGAGGTCTTCCATGAACTTGGCATTGACCTCGAGGTTTTGTGGCGGTGCTTGACGGCCATAAATAACGGTCGGAATCCGCCCGCTGGCGCGCAGGGCTTTGGCTCCTGAGCGCCGGCTCAGCACGCGCGGGGTGGCGTTGAGTAATACTGATTTCATTGTCTTTAGACTGTTCGACGGCTGCTTTCCAGCGCCTAGCTGGTGCGCCCGCCCTTAAATGCAAATAGCGACGTAACCGACGAATTACTGTGAATTCGCTTGATGGCTTCGCCCAACAGCGCCGCCACCGACAGCGTGACAACCTTCACGCCGCTGATGGCAGGGCGCAAGACAGTATCAGTTGTGACTAATTCGTCAATAGCCGATTTGCGTAATCTTTCAATGCCCAGGTCATTCAGGATAGCGTGCGAAACGCAGGCCAGAATCTTCCTGGCGCCCTTGTGCTTGATCAACTCCGCCGCTTTCACCAGCGTGCCGGCTGTCTCGGTCAGGTCGTCCACCAGCAAAGCGTCCTTCCCACGGATCTCCCCGATCACGGCCATGCTCTCGACCTCGCTGGCGCTCTTGCGCCGCTTGGCTACGATCGCCAGCCCCGCCCCCAGCACCTGCGAATACGCGTAGGCCATTTTGAGCCCCCCGATGTCCGGGCTCACCACGACCAGATTGCGCAGCCGTTTCCGCTTCAAATACTCATACATCACCGGCGCCGCGTAGAGATGATCCACCGGAATGTCAAAGAACCCCTGGATTTGCTGCGCGTGCAGGTCCATCGTCAGGATGCGGTTGGCGCCCGCCGCCACCAGAAGGTTTGCCACCAGTTTGGCCGTAATGGGCACCCGCGGCTGGTCCTTGCGGTCCTGCCGCGCATAACCGTAGAAGGGCAGCACAGTGGTGATGCGCGCCGCGCTCGCCCGCCGGAGCGCGTCTATCATGATGAACATCTCCATCAAATGATGGTTCGTCGGCGGGCTGGTGGACTGGACCACATACACATCCTCTCCGCGCACGTTCTCCTCAATCTTCACGAACGTCTCGCCGTCCGGGAAGGGCTGGATATGGCACTTGCCCTGCGGGATGCCGATGTAATCGCAGATCGCCTTGGCCAAAGGCTGGTTTGAACTGCCGCTGAAAATCTTCACAGTGCGTCTATTCTTAGGTTGATGCAAAAACCACCATGCCGGTGGGAAAAAGCAGGCCGGACTCTATCAGGCATCGCGCCCCGTGCAAGCGTAATTCCCCGTGATTTTGCTTGATCTCCGCAAAAACCCTGGCATGCTAAACCTTAATGATGTGCCACATAAGTCGGTTCCCGCGCTCGTGGGGACGAAGAATTGGAGGGGCTGCCCTTGGTCTGTTGTTGGTGCTGGGGTGTCTGCACTGCGAAGTCACGCTTGCCAGCCCTCCAACAGTGCAGGAACTGGTGGACCAGTTCAGCATGACCAACTACTTCAACGTTGTTAGCAACAAACTTTACACCCGGCAAGGCATGAGCCGGGCGCCACTGCAGGTAGGCGGGGAGGAGCATGACCCGTGTCGCGACGCGATCTACGACGAATTCCTGGCCGTTGGTCTGAGCCCCAGCAAGGACCCTTGGACTTACCAGGACTCGGTTGGCCCTACTTGGGTTAACGTGTGCAACATCATCGCGGTGAAACCGGGCGTTCAGAATCCGAACAACGAAATCTATGTGCTGGGAGCCCACTATGACTCGCGGGAGAATCCGGGGGCGGACGACAATGCGACCGGTGTCGGCTGCGCCCTGGAGGTCGCGCGCATTTTTGCCCGGCAGCACTTTGCCAAGACCATTGTCTTTGCCATCTTCGACAGCGAGGAGCGTTATGAGGCGGTCAGCGGCAAGCATCGGCTGGGCAGCCTGCGCTATGTGAGCCAGCACACCAACGACAATATCAAGGGCATGATTTCCGTGGACATGATTGGCTGGCAAGCGCCCAGCCCTAACAACAACAAGGCTTACATCTGCGGGCGAACCGCGTCTAACCCCCTCCGTTATGATTTGCAGTCAGCTCTTTCGACCTACAGCGACGGCCTCAACGGGGTGCTCTATGGCTCGGACAATATGAGCGATCACTACTCCTTCGCGCAGGCCGGCTTCACCGCGTGCTGTTTGATTGAATACGGCTGGTCAGGCAATGCCAACTATCACAAAGCAGGCGATTACGTGGAGAAACCCGGCTACCTCGATTGGGGCTATCTGGAGAAGATGTGCAAGGGCGTCATTGGCTACTATGCCACCCAGCTTCAGCCGGTGGACGTGACCCCGCAAATTCTCTCCCTCGAATCCGGCCTGAGCGGCGGCGCCGTCATCAACGGCCATGGCTTGCCGCTCTGTCAATACGCCATTGACCTTTGCACCAACCTCATCGCCCCGGATTGGGTCGCGATTGGAACCAACGCCGCTGCACCCGCAGATGGGGCATTCGCCGTGCTTGACCCGGACGCGGACAACCGGCCCGCCGGATACTACCGCGCGCGCTTCGTTGCGGGCTACACCGGCGGCCCGGGCAACCCTCCGCAAATCACCACGCAGCCGCTGCATCGCGTTGTGGACACCGGCGGTGCGACCAGCTTTGCCGTCTCGGCTTCGGGTGACCCGCCCCTCAGCTACCAGTGGCGGATCAATGGCAGCGCGATTCCCGGCGCCACCAGCAACCCCTTCGTGATTACTGACGCCGAGTCCGCGGATGCCGGCGACTATTCCGTGGTCGTTGCCAACTACTCCGGCAGCGTGACCAGCAGTGTCGTCTCTC
The DNA here is from genome assembly GCA_964531815.1 of uncultured Verrucomicrobiota bacterium. Lineage (GTDB taxonomy): Bacteria > Verrucomicrobiota > Verrucomicrobiia > Limisphaerales > UBA8199 > UBA8199. The sequence continues at coordinate 11,863 of CAZHEW010000003.1, read as the reverse complement.
TTACCGTGTATCCGCCGCAGACCCTGGCCTTTGCCGATGACCTCGACACCGACACCTCGGCCAACTGGACTGTCAGCAAGAGCTCCGCCGACACACGATGCACCTTCAACTACGATTACGCCGCTGACGGCATTCCCTCCGCCCCCAATTCGACCGGCGGCACGACGCGCGGGGTGAAGTTTGAGGCGAACATGGCCAATGGAGCCGTGGCCGCGCTGTCCATGTCGCCCATCGGGCAGAGCTTCGGGGGAGATTACCGCCTGCGCTTTGACATGTGGATTAACGCCAACGGGCCGTTCCCGTATGGTGGATCCGGATCCACGGAATACATCACCGGCGGCCTTGGCACCAGCGGCGGACACGTGCAATGGATAAGGACTGGCAGCGAGGCCGATGGCTACTGGTTTGCGGTGGATGGCGAGGGACAGGCCGTTGACACTTCAACCACCTCTGACTACAGCGCTTATGCCGGCACTGAGTTGCAGGCGGCCACCAGCGGCGTTTACGCTGCCGGCAACGATTCGACCTCGCGCGGCAACCTCAATGTGTATTACACCACCGCTTTCCCCGCCGGCCAGACTCCGCCGCTGCTGCAGCAATCCACCTATCCTCAGCAAACCGGCGCGCTGGAAGGAGGCGTGGTCGGCTTCGCGTGGCGTGAGGTCATCATCGCCAAACGCGGCAACATCGTGGAGTGGTCTATTGACGGTGTGAAGCTCGCCGCCTTCACCAGCGCCTCCGTGACCGACAGTAACATCTTTGTGGGATACTGGGATGCCTTCGCGTCCATATCCGACAACTCGGCGCTGAGCTTCGGCCTGGTGGACAACGTGCGGGTGGAAGGGGCCACCAACAGCACGCCGCCGGCGGACATCATCATAGACAACCCCGCGGCTACGGTGATGGGGACGTGGACCAACGGTGTCAGTTCCACGGATAAGTATGGCGCAGATTACTTTTACGCCTTCGCCGGGACCGGCGCTGGGTACGTCGAGTATCGGCCAAACCTTCAGGCCAGCGGCAACTACCAGGTGTACGAGTGGCACCCCCAGGGAACCAATCGCACGAAGGATGCTCCCATTGCGATCACCCATAACGGGGGCACGCAGACTGTGACGATTGACCAGCAGGTCAACGGGGGCCAGTGGAACCTGCTGGGCACCTTTGGTTTCTCGGCCGGCACGGCCGGTTACGTCCGCATCAAGGACAACTTTACCACCGGCACTGTGGTGATGGCGGATGCGATCAAGTTTGTCTATGTGCCTGAATAAGCCGGCCACACCCGGCCGGGCGCAGTCTTACAGGCCTCCAAACCGCCGGTGCCGGCGGTGGTACTCTTCCAGCGCCTCATAGAACTGCGGCTTGCGGAAATCCGGCCACAGGGTCGGCGTTACCACCAGCTCCGTGTAGGAAATCTGCCACAGCAGAAAGTTGCTGAGACGCATTTCGCCGCTCGTCCGAATCAGCAGATCCGGGTCGGGCAAGTTGCTCGTATAAAGGTGCTGGGCGAAGACCTGTTCGGTGATGTCGGGCGGGTCCAGTTCGCCGGCCTTCACCTTCTGGGCGATGCTGCGCGCCGCGTCCACGATCTCGGTGCGCCCGCCGTAGCTCAGCGCCATGATCAGCGTGAGGCCGTTGTTCTTCGACAGGGTGGCGATGGATCTCTTCAGGTGTTCCTGCACGCGTTCCGGCAGCCGGTAAACCTGGCCGATGACTCGAAGCTGCACGTTGTTCTTGTTCAGCTCGGGGGTCTCGGTCTTGAGATAGTGCACCAGGTACTTCATCAGCGCGTCCACCTCGTCCTTCGGCCGGTTCCAGTTCTCCACCGAGAACGCGTAGAGCGTCAGGTACTTGATCCCGAGTTCCCCGGCTGTTCGGATGAGGATGCGGGCCGATTCCGCGCCCGCGCGATGACCCTCGATGCGCGGCAAGTGCCGCTGCCGGGCCCATCGGCCATTGCCGTCCATGATGACGGCTACGTGCCGCGGCAGCGAGGCCTTGGCCTGGGGACTGAGTTGCGCCGCCTGGGTGTTCATTCCAACCTTCAGCGCCCTCAAATCATAATCGTCTGCTCCCGCCCCGGCCCAACCGACGCGATGGCCAGTTCCGCGCCGCTTAAAGCCGCCAGCGCCTTGAGATAGGAGCGGGTTTTGCGGGGCAGGTCCTTCCAACGGCGGGCCTTGTCGGTCGGTGTGCGCCAGCCGGGGAAATCGGCGTAAATGGGGGTGCAGCGTGCCAGCACCTCAACATCGTTCGGCACGTAATCATAGCAGCGGGCGCCGTCACGATAGCCGATGCAGACGTTGATCGTCTCCATGGAATCCAGCCCGTCAATATTCGTCACCGCCAGTTCGTCAATGCCGTTTACCATGCAGGCGTGGCGGGTGGCGACCGAGTCGAACCAGCCGCAACGGCGCGGTCGCCCGGTCGTCGCGCCAAACTCGCGGCCCAACGCGTGGAGCAGGTCGGCAATCTCGGCGCTCTCGGTTGGCAGCGGCCCCTCCCCAACGCGCGTGGTGTAAGCCTTCATCACCCCGACCACCCGGTCCATGCGGTGCGGCGGGATGCCCGAGCCGGTGCAGGCGCCGCCCGCGGTGGTATTTGAGGAGGTCACAAACGGATAGGTGCCGTGGTCAAGGTCGAGAAATGTGCCTTGCGCGCCTTCGAAGAGAATGTCAGCGCCCCGCCTTGCCGCCTCATGCAGCAGGATGACGGTGTTGGCCACGAACGGTTGGAGGTAATCGCCCGCCTTGCGATACTCGCGGTGGACCCGTTCAAACGAGAGCGGTTTGGCCCCGAAAGCCCGCAGCACTTCATTGTTCTCTTTGATCTTGGACTGGAGCTGCTGCCGGAAGCGATCCGGGTTGACCAGGTCAATTACGCGCAGCCCGGTTCGGGCCGCCTTATCGCCGTATGCCGGGCCAATGCCGCGCTTGGTGGTGCCAATCTTGTTCTCGCCCTTGAGGATCTCGCGCTGCTCGTCCAACTCGCGGTGGTAGGGAAGGACCAGGTGCGCCGTCTCGCTCAGGTAGAGGTTGCCGCTAACGCGGATGCCAAGCTTGCGCAGCCCCTCGATCTCCCCAACCAGGCTCACCGGGTCCACCACCACCCCGTTGCCAATCACGCAGACCTTCTTCCGGTGCAAAATCCCCGAGGGCACCAAATGCAGGATGTACTTCTGCCCCTTGATGTGCACCGTGTGCCCGGCATTGTTGCCGCCCTGGGTGCGGACTACCACGTCCGCCTGGTCGGTCAGCACATCAATAATCTTGCCCTTGCCTTCGTCGCCCCATTGGGCCCCCACCAGAATCGTATTGGCCATAACTTCAACACACAAACAACTGTCCCGCCCGCGGAAAGAGCCGCGCCCGGGCTCGGCGCACAACAAAAACCCCGAAACGCAAGTTCGGGGACAAGAACACTCGGCTCTTGCGTAAGGAAACTCGCAGGGGCGCCCGCTCGTGTCAATCCCGGATAGTGCTGCATTGCGTTCCCCGCGGCCCTGTGAAACACTGGCCCCGGTGAAACAATGCATCGTAACCCTGGATATGGAGGGAGTGTTGACTCCCGAGATTTGGATTGCCGTCGCCGAAAAAACGGGCATCAGAGAGCTGCGCCGCACCACTCGTGATGAGCCGGACTACGACAAGCTCATGCGCGGCCGGCTCAAGATCCTCGATCAGCACGGCCTGAAGCTCTCCGACATACAGCAGGTCATCGGCACGCTGAGCCCGCTCCCCGGGGCCAAGGAGTTCCTCGACGAGCTCCGCTCCCTGGTCCAGGTCATCATCCTCTCCGACACCTTCGAGCAGTTCGCCGCGCCGCTGCTGCGCCAGCTCGGCTGGCCCACGCTGCTTTGCCACCGGCTGGTGGTCGAGCACGACCGTATTGTTGATTACAGGCTCCGGGTGCCCGAGCAAAAGCAAAAGGCCGTCGCCGCCTTCAAGCTGCTGAACTATTACGTCATCTCCGGCGGCGATTCCTTTAATGACACCGCCATGCTCAGCGAGGCCCATGTCGGCTTCCTGTTCCGCGCCCCGGACAACGTGAAGCAGCAGTTCCCCCAATTCAAAGCCGTCGAGGCCTACGCCGACTTCCTGAAGCTCATCCGCGGGGCGATGGGCTGAAGCCCGCTGGCCGCAGTGGCCGGCGCAGTTCAGGCTCTGGGCGCCGCGGCGGGCGGCGACGCCTTTTTGCCGCTAATCCTGTTCTCGGTGCCGTTGAGCAGCCGCTGGATGTTCCCCTTGTGCTTATAGATCGCCAGCACGGCCAGCGTTGCTATGACCGCCACCAGGGTCTTGCTCTCCCCGCCCAGCCACACGGTGAATGGCAGGGAGAAGGCGGCTGAAATCGAGGCCAGCGACACATAGCGGCAGCACGCAAACACCACGATCCAGACTCCCAACGCAATCAGCAAGGCCACCGGCACCAGCGCGAGCAGCACGCCCGCCGACGTCGCAATGCCCTTCCCGCCCTTGAACCGGAGCCAGCAGGTGAAGTTGTGGCCCAGGATGGACGCCACTCCCGCGCCGAGCCGGAACCACTCCAGCGCCTGCGCCCCGGCGTCTGGATAGCTCCAGGCACAGAGCAGCTTCGCCGCGAAGAACACTGCTGCCCACCCCTTGGCGGCATCCGCCAGCAGCACGAAAACCCCCGCCGGCGTGCCCAGAATACGGAACACGTTCGTGGCCCCGATGTTGCCGCTGCCCACCTTGCGAATGTCCACCCCCCGCGCCTTGGCCACCAGATAGCCCGTCGGGATCGAGCCCAGCAAGTAGGCGATCAGCAGCGTCAGGATGTAGCCAACCAGGTGCACCACGACACTCTATTATCTCCGCCTCCAGACTTCAAAACTCAAATGAGCCCTCGCCTGGCAACCGGAGGATTGCTGCGCTGCCAGTTGCCAGTTGCCACCGGCCGGTTGTCAATGGCACAATGGCGCGGATGAGTGCGGAACATGGGCTGCAAGGTGCGGGCAAAGTGAAGGTCTCGGTCCTGGGGGTCGGCTCCCTCGGCAAAGAGCACGCGCGGATCTACGCGGAACTGGCGGCGGCGGGGCAAGTCGAGTTCGTCGGGGTGTTTGACACCGCCCCCGAGACCGCGCAGCGGGTTGCCCAGAAGCACGGCGTGCGGGTGTTTGGATCCGCCCAGGAGGCTGCGTCCGCCAGCGACGCCGTGAGCATCGTTACGCCCACGACCTCCCACTTCGACCTGGCCCAGCCCCTCCTCCGGCAGGGGCGGCACGTGCTGCTGGAAAAGCCGATGACGGAAAACGGCGCCCAGGCCGCCGAGCTGGTCCAGCTCGCGCAGCAAAAGGGCTGCGTCCTGCAGGTCGGCCACGTCGAGCGCTTCAATCCCGTCTTCAAATACCTCGAAACCGTGGCCACCGAACCGCGCTTCATCGAAACTCACCGCCTCTCGCCTTACCCGGCCCGCAGCACCGACGTCGGCGTGGTGCTGGACCTCATGATCCACGACCTGGACGTGGTGCTGGCCTTCGTCAAATCGCCGGTGCAGAGCGTGGATGCCGTCGGCATCCCGGTGCTCAGCCGGTCGGAGGATATCGCCAATGCGCGCCTGCGCTTCGCCAACGGCTGCGTCGCCAACCTGACCGCCAGCCGCGTCAGCCCGGAGCGTATGCGCAAGATACGCGTCTTCAGCAGCGGCGCTCTGACCAGCTATATCTCCCTGGATTACCGCGCGCAGGAAGGTTTCATCTATCGCATTGCGCGCAACGACGAGGAGGAAAGCTCGCTCCTCAAGAAGCTGCTCCGCGGGAAAGATTCCACGATCGTGAGCGAGTTTGGCGGCAAACGAATCGTGCGCGAGCCGGTGCCCATCGCCAGGGAGGAGCCCCTCCGGCTGGAACTGCAGCACTTTGTTGAGTGCGTGCGGGCGCATCGCACACCGCGGGTCAGCGGTGAATCGGCGAAGCGGGCGCTGGATCTGGGATTCGAGATTACCCGGCAGATTCAAGCAGCCGGGTTTAAAGCCGAACTGGAAGGGTGCTGACGCTGTGCTGGCCGAGAGCATTATGGCGAGCTTGAAGGACAGGCCGGGATCTGCTTGCTGTCCCGCGCGAAATGCCAACAGATTGGACCGCGGGCATCTTGCCCGCTTAGCCCGTTCGGACCGTCTAACCGGGCAGGATGCCCGCGCTCGGGGTGCGCCGGCAGGAAATATCGAGCTTAGAACGTGAACCCCAGAAGTTTCATGCTGATCGCGGGGGAAGCCAGCGGTGACATGCTGGCGGCCGAACTGGTGCGCGCCCTCCGGCAGGAGTGCGCCGAAGCCCCAGCCGTCCCCACCACCGACTACCAGCCGCTGCAAACGAGCCTGGCACCGCGCTTCTTCGGCGCGGGCGGCACCCGGATGGCCGCCGCGGGCGTGGATATTGACTTCGACATGACGGCGCACTCGGTGATCGGCCTGTCCGATGCGCTCCGGCACTACCTCAAGTTCCGCCGGCTCTTCCAGCGGTTGCTCCGGCTCGCTCGCCAGCGCCAGCCCGACGTCATCATCTGCGTGGACTTCTCGGGTTTCAACCGCCGCTTTGCCCGGGCCGTCCGGCAGTGCACCCGCGCGCGCCCCGACTGGTTCCATAACTGGAGCCCGAAGATCATTCAATACGTGTCGCCCCAGGTTTGGGCCTCGCGCGCGGGCCGGGCCGACCAAATGGCGCGAGACTATGACCTCGTGCTGAGCATCTTCCCCTTCGAGAAAGACTGGTATGCGAAGCGCGTCCCGCAACTGCGGGTCGAGTTCGTCGGGCATCCCATCGTGGATCGTTACGGGCAGAACGCCGCGGCCAGGAGTTCGAATCGTAAGAGGGAGAAGAACCCGGCGTTGCTGCTGCTCCCGGGAAGCCGCGCCGGAGAGATCAAGCGCCACTTGCCGGTGATGCTTGGCGCCCTGGACCTGGTTCGTGCCAAGGTGGTCGGGGTCCGCGCGGAAATGGTCTTGCCCAGCGAGGCGTTGGCCCGGCAGGCGAAGCGGCTGGGGGTGCCGCGCGGCCTGGATGTGCGAATCGGCGGCTTGCCCGACGCGCTGGCAGAATCCGACGTGGCGATTGCCTCGACCGGCACGGTCACGACCGAGTGCGCTTACTTCGGTGTGCCGACGGTGGCTCTCTACAAAACCTCCTGGAGCACATGGCAAATCGGGCGGCGCATTGTGAAGGTGAAATACCTGGCGATGCCGAATCTCCTGGCAGCGGAGGAAGTCTTTCCCGAGTTCATTCAGTCGGCCGCCAGCGCGCGCAACCTCGCCGGGGCCGCGGTTGACCTGCTGCGCGATGAGGTCCGGCGTGACAGAATCAAGGCTCGGCTGCGGGAAGTGGCGGCCTCGTTGGGCGCACCGGGCGCGGCCCGGCGCGCCGCCAGAGCCGTCCTGTCAACCCTCCAGCCGCGCCCGTAGCCCAGGCGTCAACGCTGCCATCGCGCGAAGCCAAAACGGGGCCGACTACGGCGCTGGTCACGCTGCCCCAGGCAGCGTGTGTGGCCGCCTGTCGTAAGGCTGGTAACAACAGGACCAACCTGACTCAATTCTACCCGGCCGGCCGTTCCTGGTGTGGCAAGTAGCTGTCATTGCCGTAGTTGCGAGCTGATACCCCCGTAGTAGCTCCGTTCTACCTCCGTTCTACCTCCGTGTCTGTAACGGACCTGCTACGGAGGTGGAACGGAGGTAGAACGGAGGTACTAGCTCCAGGGCGGGGAGGGGATGGTGAGGGGGAATTGCACTGACACGTCATTTCTACCGGGTCAGGATGCCTGAGGCTCCTGCCCGCCTTTGCACGGGCCGCAATGCGCCTGGCATGCGCTTTCCTGTTGCGGCCTCCTGGCTGCCGGAATAGGATGTTCTGTGTTCTTCATGGAAAACGCATGACGAAGCCTTCGAACTTTATGCAAACTCCCCATCACCAATGCTCCGGCTGCCTTTCGCGGCGGCACTGCCTTCAGCTCATTACCACCGCTGCCGCCGGCCTGGCCTTCAGTGGCGAGCTCTTTCCGGCCCTGGCCAAGGCGCGCAAGCCGGACCCGGATTTTATTGACCCGGCCAGGCTGCGTCCGCATCCGAAGGTTCGCGTGGACGCGGCGATTCTGCAACAACCCCGGCCCTATTGGCTGGGCTGGCCTGGCACCACTTACGACCTCGACCAGCATCAGAAGAGATACCGCGCGCAGTTGGCTGGCTCGTGCCGGCGCCTCGCCATCGAATTGCGCGAGGAGGCAAAACCGATTGAAGACGAAGCGGCGCTGACGGCTTTCAGCAAGGCGGTTCGCGAGCGCAAGCCTGACGGCCTCCTGGTCATCCTCCAGCACATGGCCTGCTGGGGCTGGGTCAATCGGCTGGCGAACGAAGCCGGCGTGCCACTCATCGTTTTTGCACCCGTCGGCACCGCGTTCACGGGCCACGTCGCCGGCGTGTCGCGCCAGGCAGGCGTGCATGTGGTCTCGTCGCTCGAATGGTCCGCGGTCGAGGACGGCCTGCGCATGATCCGTGCCAAACGCATGTTCGAGGAAACGCGCGTGCTCTGGATCCACGGCAACCAGCGCAACGAGACCGTGCTGGACCACCTCGGCACCAAGGTCCGCGCCATCCCGCGCAACACCTTCAATGAGTTGTTCGACCAGATGCCGGTCAACGACGAGGTCAAAGACGTGGCCAGCACTTTCCGCAGGCACGCCAAGCGTGTCGTCGAGCCCACCTGGCAGGACAGCCTCAACTCCGCCCGCGTCTATACCGCCGCCAAGCGGCTGCTCGCCGATGAGCAAGCCAACGCCATCTCGATGGATTGCCTCGGCATGGTCAGCGCCAAGCTGGTTCCTACCCCGCCTTGCGGCGCCTGGACAATTCTCCAGGACCTGGGCGTCACCTGCGGCTGCGAGGCCGACCTTCATGGCGCCACCTCGCTCATGCTGACCAGCTACCTGCTCGACCGCCCGGGTTACATGAATGACCCGGTCCCTGAAACCGCCAAGAACCTGTTCATTGCCTCGCATTGCGTTTCCGGCACGCGGTTGAACGGATTTGATCAGAAACCGGCCCCTTACATCCTCCGCAACCACTCCGAGTCAGCCCTCGGCGTGTCAGTGCAGGTGCTGTGGCCGGTCGGCGCGCCCGTGTCGCTCGTGCGCTTCCAGAACACCAATGAACTCATCCTCGATACCGGCACGGTGGTCAGCAACGTGGATACCCCGCCCGCGGGCGGTTGCCGCACGTCGGTCGAGATTAAGATGGACAACATCGAGGACTGCCGCGACGTGCTCGGCTTCCACCAGGTCGTCACGCTCGGCAACCATCGGCGCACCGTGGAATCCTTCTGCCAGCTCTACGGCATCAAGGTCGTCCACTCTCCGGAACATGCGACGCACGCAAAGGCGGGGTGAGACGTGAATGGTGAAGAACTACAAGCTGATATGAGAGAAGCCAGCTCGCACCCTACGCTGTGGCGCCGTTTCCCTCTCCTGCTCTGGAGGAGAGGGCCCGGGAGAGGAGGTCGTCATTCTCAGCCATTTCGCCCGACAACTTGGACCAGCAACCCTCTGGAATGTCGCCATGAACCGCAGCAGCGAGAATCGTGGCGGGCCTCCTCTCCCCAACCCTCTTTTCCAAAGGAGGAGAGGGAGAGCCAGACGTTCTGTGCTCGCGCCGGCCGGCTAAGTGTAAGGAACCGATCGTCGCAGGCGCACGCACCCTGGCGCTCTCGGTGGCCTTCTTTGCTCGCCCTTCTCTTCGCTGCCCATTTGCACGCCGAGGTCTCCTTCACCTCCCCCGGCCTGCCCCCCACGCGCATGGACGACCAGGGCCGATTGGTCGAGGACTGGGGAGCGATCGCAGTCAACGTCGCCGGCGACGGCTTGCCCGCAACCGCGCCTGCCGATGTCAAGAGTCTCAAGCTCGACGGTTTCATCCCGGCCGCCCAGGCGCAATCCCGCTACGGCTCGATCGCGCTCACCCTGACCGCCCTTCGCGCCCCGGTGTGGCCCGCCGGGCTGGACGTCCTCACCGTGCGCCTGGCCGAAACCGCCGGCCAGGAGACCCCCGTGCAACTCTCGCTGGTCCTGCCGGAGACTGTCCGGCTTGGCTTGAGAACCGTCACCATTGGCGGGCGAACGGTGCTGAGCCTGCCGGATGGCACCCGCGTTTCCCAGGCCATGCGCGACTGGGGTTGGGCTGACGATGCGGTGGCGCTGCCCGGCTGGGCCAGGCCGGCCGCGGACTGCGACCCTGCCTTCCGAAACATTCGCGCGGGCATGGGCGGCGTGCCGATCCGGTATCACTTCAAATTGGCCCCCAAGGCCCGGGTCAAGGTCGCGCTCGGTTTCTGCGAAAGCCACTGGTCGCAAGCCGGCCAGCGCCCGCTCCTCTGCCAGGTCGAAGGCGCCCCGCCACAGGAAGTTGACCCGCTGGCGCGTTGGGGACGGCACCAGCCCGGAGCCGTCATGTTTGAAGCCTCCGACGCGAATGCTGATGGCACATTGGACGTTTCTGTCCTGCCCAAACCCGGCGCTCGCGACCAAAACCCCATCCTGAACGCCATCTGGCTTTTCCCCGCGGACGCCACCCCCGACCTGGACCAGGTTATCGCCGGCAAGCTCAACACTGCAGCCTCGCGCTACGTCGCCGTGGGTGGCAGCAACGACCAGTCCCTCTACGCCGGGGGCCGGGTGGAATACGCGCTCAAGCTGCCGGCCCACTCAACTCAAGAGCTGACGTTCCTCGTGGCCTGCCCCGGCGGCTCCTTGCCACCGCCTGACCAGACCACCTGGACGCCGGAGAAGCTGCGTCAATCCGCCGCCGCCGTCTGGCGCGATTGGCGGTAAGGGGGCGTCCCGCGCAGCCCTTCGGGTTTTCTTGCGGCGGATTTCTTCCGCCTTGCCAACTGTTTGTGGCTCTTTCAATGTAGTCTGCATGCAATCGCATGAACTTCTGCGTGAGGTGTTTCAGAGATGCAGCCCCAAACTGGTGGCGGCCGAGCTTGGCCTGTCGCTCTCGATGATCTACAAGTGGGCCGAGCCGGGCGACCCGACCGCTGGCAGCGGCAGCACCAACCCGCTTGACCGCATTGAGGCCCTGCTGCGGTGCACCAACGATCTTCGCATCGTTCAATGGCTCTGCCAGCGAGCCGGCGGCTTCTTCATCCGGAACCCCAAGACCACCAATCCGCACCCGTCGTACCTGATTCCCGCCACCAATGAGATCGTGCAGGAGTTCGCGGACTTGCTGGCCGTGGTAGCCACCGCCGCCGCGGACAACCAGATTTCCCCTAAGGAATCACGCGAAATCCGGGCGCGCTGGGAAGAGCTCAAAGCAGTTACAGAGACCTTTGTCGCGTGCTGCGAGGAGGGGAACTTCCGGTTGTTGCGGGAGAAGCCGATAGGAGCGGTTGGGACCCATAGCGGAAGCACGGAGGCGAGCACCGAAACCAGGAGACTTGATGTCCAATGATTAAGCGCGTGGTCATTTCGGCCCTGCTGGGCCTGCTCACCGTCGTGCCGCTGCGGCCGGCCAGGGCGGCGGAGGTCATTGAAGCTGACGTGTGCATTTATGGCGGCACGGCCGGCGGGGTGGTGGCTGCGGTCCAGGCGGCGCGCATGGGGCGGACGGCCGTCATCGCCGAGTTCGGCAATCACCTGGGCGGCCTGACTTCGGGCGGGCTCGGGGCCACCGACATCGGGAACAAGGCGGTGATCGGCGGCATCGCGCGCGATTTTTACCGGCGCGTCGCGCGGCATTATGCCCGGAGTGAGGTCTGGCGGTTTGAGGCGCGCGCGGACTACATCAGCCAGCGGCTCGGGCGCTCGCAGCCTGCCGAACTCGAAGGGCCGGATGCGACCATGTGGACCTTTGAACCGCACGT
>CAZHEW010000002.1:0-38982 GCA_964531815.1 uncultured Verrucomicrobiota bacterium | reverse complement strand
TTGTATCTACAGGCTGACCATCATTTTCGGGGTGTGCAACTGCCGTTTTTAGGTTCATCCCACTTAAGGGCGTGTCGGCGGAGCAATGCCCGCAACTCATCCTGGAACCTCAGCTTGCGATGGTGCTCCTCCTGTTTGGCAACGTACTGCTGCACCGCCTCCAGATTGGACTGGCTCACCGAAAAATCCGCATACCCGCCTTGCCATTGGAAGTCCGCGTAATCCGGCCCTTGCTCCTGGAGCCAAAGATGCGACACCCGCTTCAATTCTTTCACCCACTCGGCCTGCGCCAGACTGCGCCCGAAGCGGCAGAGCAGATGGACATGGTCTTCCGTGCCTCCCACCAGAATGGGCGGACAGTCCAGATTCTTGGAGATGCTGCCCAGGTAGGCATGTAGCGACCCCCGCCGCGCGGCGTCGCGCAGCAGTGGACGACGCTCTTTGGTGGAAAAGACCAGATGGATGTAAACCGCTGATAGCGATTGAGGCATACCTTGGCAGAATGGCCGTGGCCCCCGCCGGGCGGCAACTCCTTTTGCTGGCCCGCTGCGACGGCTGGCTGCGCGTGGAAAACGCCACCGAAAAGCCCAGCACCAAGCTCCTCGCCCCACCCGAACTGGATTCCGACACCTGGGTCGCCGAGGTCAAGCGCATCCGGTGCAAGAACGGCTTTCTTTCCCAGGCCCGGCAGTCCAGACTGCCGGGCATGAAACGGCGCATTAAACCCGGCAGCGTGGGTGCCATCGTGCAACCCCATCCACTGGGCATCTCTTAACCGCAAAGCCTGCGGAGTCTGACCTTATGGGCCCGGCGGTAAGCAACAGGAATTGGCCGCAACCCTCTATTCGGCGCAAGGAGGTGGACTTGCGCATTGTCCCGCTCGGCTTCCTGGCGCTCATTCTCGTTGGAACGGGGCTGCTGCTGTTGCCCTGGACCCGCCACCCCGGCCACCCCCTCAGCCTGCTCGACGCGTTCTTCCTCTCGGCTTCTGCCACGTGCCTGACCGGTTTGACTCCCGTGGACATCTCGCAAACCTTGAACGGATTCGGACAGGGTGTGCTGCTATGCCTCATTCAATGCGGCGGCCTGGGCATCTTTACGGCCAGCATCTCCCTGGCGCTTCTGAGCGGCAGCCGCCTGTCCCTGGCCGACGAGCAGACCATCCACGCCGTCTGGGGCAGACTGCGCGACGCCCGCCCCCTGGATGTCTTTATCTACGCCTGCCTGTTCGTTCTGCTCTTCGAGCTTGGCGGCACGGTGGCGCTCTTTCTGTTGCTGTCGGAAAACCTGCCGCAACCGTCCCCCTGGCATGGCCTTTGGGAATCACTCTTTCACTCCGTCAGCGCCTTCTGCAATGCCGGCATCTCTCTCCACCCGGAAGGAGCCGCTCGCTGGAGTCACTTTCCAGGCATCCTCGCCGTGTTAGACATTCTCGTCATCGCCGGCGGTCTCGGTCTGATGACCCTGATCAACCTGCGCTTTATCCGCTTCTGGCGGCGCGACCCGCGGCGGCGCGGTTACCTGACCCTGCAGACCCGGCTGACGATCATCACGACGGCCTTACTGCTGGTGGGCGGCGCGCTTGTCACCCTCGCGTTCGAGGGTGACCACACGCTCAAAGACGCCCGCGGCTGGGAGCACGTCACCTGGCCGTTGTTCCATTCCGTGATGTGCCGCAGCGCAGGGTTCAACCTGGTGGATGTCAACCAAATGAACCCGCCCACCCTCCTGGCAACGCTGCCGCTCATGCTGATCGGCGGCGCGCCCGGCTCGATGGCCGGCGGCATCAAGGTGGTGACGTTCGCGCTGCTCATCCTGACCGCCTGGAGCGCCCTCCGGCGCACCGAGCAGATTCAGATCTTCGGACGCCGCATTCCCAGCCACCTCTCGGGGGTTGCCACCATGCTGGCGCTGCTTGCCGGGGCCGTTCTTCTTGGTGGCGTGGGCCTGCTCATGATCACCGAGTTGGGGCATCCCGCGGCGCAGACGCCGCATCACTGGCTCGGACTTGTATTCGAGGCCTTCTCCGCCTTCGGCACGGTCGGCTTCAGCACCGGCGTCACGCCGCTGCTCACCCCGCTCGGCAAACTGGTCATCATTGCGCTCCTGTTCACCGGGCGCGTCGGGCCGCTCGTGCTGGCGGTTTACCTGGCCCGGCCAAAAAATCCTTTGCACGTCCGTTATCCTGCGGAAGAATTGGCCCTCGGTTGATTTTATGGCTAAGCGAGTTTTCATACTTGGCGCCGGCCGCTTCGGCACCCACCTGGCCACACGGCTGTCGGAGCTGGGCTGCGAAGTGGTCCTGGCCGACAAGGACGACAAACGAGTCGAGGACCTGGCGGAGGACGGATTTCGCGCCCTGGAGATGGATGTGGAAGACGAAGACGCCCTGAAGCAAGCGGGCGTGCAGGAGTCCGACGCCGCGGTCGTATGCATCGGCGAGAACATCCAGGGCAGCGTGCTCGCCACCCTGCTGCTCAAAGACCTGAAGGTAAAGAAGATCGTCGCCCGCGCGCTCGACGCCAAGCACGCCCAGGTGCTGGAGAAACTGGGGGCCGATCTCGTGGTATTGCCCACCCGCGACATGGCCTATCGGCTGGCTGAACGCCTCCGTGACGATGCGCAGAACGAGCGTCAGCCCTTGCACGGAGAATATCAGTTGGCCCACATAAAGCTCGGCTTGGCCCTGCACGGCCAAACCCTGGTCCAGGCAAAACTGCCCCAGCGTTATGGTATTACGGCTGTCCTGATCACCCGCCCTCGAGGCAACAGGAAGACCGAAGCCATCGAGCCCAGCGCGGACTCGATCCTGGAGACCAACGACACCCTGATGGTCGTTGGCCGGCGTGAGAACCTGAACCGTTTCGAGCGCGACTGCGGGGCCGCCAGCTAAACACCCCAGCAACGCCCGCCGGCTCCGGGAACCCAAGTTGGGCCCCAGCCGGCCGGCTTTGCCACCCGCCTGCTCGCACGCGCGGCTCCCTGGGCAACCGGGCGCGGTCCCCCAGGCGCCTTTCCTTCGGGAGCATTGGGTTGGGACGATTCCCCGCTGTGGCCGCCGCCTCTTCGTGAGGCCGGCAGGGACGCGATTGCAAACACGCTTGTGAACAATCCGGTCAGCAACAGCCAACTCGCCGCCCCGGCAGTCATTGGGTCCTCCAGCAAGCTTGAGGCCCCGAGAGCCACGACCGTCAGGTTTGGGCACAGCAGCAGGTAGGTGTGTTGGTCGCCTCCCACCCTGAGCCAGCGCCGATGCAGGACCTGGCGCACGCCTATCAGCAGCCCCGCCGCGCCGAGCGCGCTCAGCCCGATCAACGAGCCCACCGCGGCCCAGTTCACCTGCAGCCCCAGCGACACAAAGAAGATCGGGATCAAAAACCGCTCGCTCACCGGCGCGGTGTATTCCTCCAGGCATCTGCCGTCATGCTCGGCGCGGCTCATGAACAAGCCCAGAAAGAACGCGGTCTTGGCCGCCGAGAGCCCGAGCCGCTCTCCCGCGGCGCACACCACCAGCACCAGCAGCACCAGCAGGTGCGTCCGCCATTGCGTCGCGCGCTCCAGAATCACCTGGAAGAGTTGGGTGAGGTGCGGGGCGAACCGGGCCACCAGCAGCACCACCAGCGCGATGCCCGCCAGGCGCAGCAGGATGAACCAGTTCAACCCCGCCTTGAGCGCCGGCGCCTCCACCGCCAGCAGGACGATGGCGATTGCCTCCAGCAGAATCAGAATGCGCAGGATGCGCCCCTGCTCGTCCTGTGCAAGCCCCGGGTAGCTCTTCCATGCCGGGTAAGCCATGCCTACGGACACGCCGGTCAGCGTTGCGGCCGCCAGCAGCGATTCCGCCACGCCCAGCCCCGCGATCGGCGCCAGCAGCAGCACCACGGGGTATTGCACCAGCGCCCATGGCACCGCAAAGCCAGCCGCCTCCAGCACCTGCCGCGGCCGCGGCAGGTCAATCTCCAGCCCCACCTGAAACAGCAGCAGCAGGAAGCCCACCATGCCGGCCCCGTGCAACATCGCCTTCACGCCTTCGTTCGCCACCGGCCCCAGCGCCATGCCAAATACCACGAACGCCGGAAACACCAGGCCCGGCCGCCCCAGCCGCCGGCAAACGTCCGGCACGGCCATGAACAGCAGCAGCAGGACAATAATGACTTCAATGTCGTTCATACCTCAGCATCGCCACTGATCACTGTGGCGGCCCCGACCTCACTGCAGTCAAGCGGCTGTCAACGCCCGCCGCGTCTTGCCAGGATGTTGTCGGCAGTCCAACACACGATGGACTACGACACAGCCTTGGCTGTCCATCTTGTAGTACACCGCGTAAGGGAAACGGCGAGTCAGCAGCCGGTGATGACCAAAAATCTCCGCGTGGATGCCGCCGTAAAGAGCCAGGGAGTCAATGTCAGCGAACACCGAATCAAGGAAGTAGCTTCCCAAGCCCTGCCCCTGCTGTTCATAAAACGCACGCCCGGAAGCGAGATCCTTGACGGCCGAGGCCAGCAGCCGAATCCTCATTCAGTTGTGTTTCGCAGCTCTTTCTTGGCGACTTCCCAGTCCAGTATCTGCTCCTTGCCTTCAGCCAACCGCTGTTCGGTCGCGGCCAATTCCTCGGCGTGCCAAGCCGGTGACTGGAGTTCGCTGTCAGGGCGGCTCAAATCGTCCCAAAGCGCTTCCATAAGCTTGAGTTTCTCACTCCGCGGCAGTTGCTGCACAGCCTGGATGGTCATAGATGAAACTATAGCGCCGCGAGCAACACAGGGCAAACCCTACTTCTTGCTGCTTCTACGCGCTCAGCTCGCAGATGTGCCGGCTCACTTCCCAGATCTGAACTCGCGCGGCAGCAGATCGTGGACGGTCGAGACAATCAGCTCCTCTGTCCCCTCGGCCAGGCGGGTCGGGCGGTCGAAGTAGATCATCGCGTAGCCGGCCTCGTAGCCGCCCTCGCGCCAGATGCGCTTCGAGGGGATGTAGCAGGGCACATCATTGGCGTAGGCGTTCACCCAGAGCCGGCTTGCGTCGTATTCCTTCTTCAGCCGCAACGAGTAATCCACCACCACTTCGCCCGGCAGGAACACGATGCCAAGCTCCGGGCCGAAGTTCCACGTCTGGACCAAGTAGGGCAGTTCGGTCGGCAGCTTCTCGCCGCGGTCGAGCCGGGCGAGGTTTTTCTTCGCGTGGTAGGCAATGTACTGGTTGTTGGATTGCGCGCGCGTCATCCATTCCTCGCGGGAAGGCAGGGTGTCGAACGGCAGCGCGATGGCTTTAGCCTGGCAGGCCAGCTTCCGGCTGAGCGGCTTGAGCGGCTGCTGCAGGAGCGCATTGACGGCAGTGGTGAGGGTGTGGCCGTGCTGTTGAGCCAGCTCGAGGCCGACCCGCGGATGAGGGTTGGCGTCCCCGCCACAGCCCAAAGCGACCAGCACCACCGCGCCGGGATGATCGCGTTCGAGGTATTCGCGGGCGTAGCCGGCCCAATCGCCGCAGATGCGGTTGGGGGTGGCGCCCATGGTAGTGCAATGGCAAGCGTAGCTGGTGAACAATGCGCGGACATGGCCGGACTTGTCACGTGCGACCAACACGGGCAGGTCGTGGTCCACCGGGCCGCCCTGGGTGCGGCGGTTGGCGGCGAAGCCGGCCCGGGTCTGGCCCCACGCGAGCGTGGCCGGTTGCCGGGCTTTGAGGGCGGCCAGCGCGGCTTGCTCGAGTTTGTCGGTCAGCTCGCTCGTGTAGCGGTCAACCCGTCCCTGCTGGTCGGGAGGCAAGGTCGCGCCAAAGATGTTCGGGATCGCGTTGGAGAGCATCGGCGCGGTGTGCGTATGGGTGGAGCACAGCGCGAAGCGTTCCGGGCGCAGCCCGGCCTTGCGGGCCAGGCGGGCGGCGACTTCATCCCGCACGGCCCTCGGCACTCCGACGTTGTCCACGGTCAGCAGCAGAGCGAGTTTTCGCTTGCCGCTGCCGATGGCCAGGGCCTGGGCGTAAATGCGCTGGTCAACGCCCTCGGATTCGTTTTGCCGCGCCGCGTAGCCGTTCAGCCAGATCGGGTAGTCCGGCGTAATGTCCACTCGCGCCGCGCCCACGGCGTAGAAGGTGTCCCTGGCCGCCAGCGCGGGCAGAGAGCAAACAAGCAGCAGGAGCGGGATCAGCGGGGAACGCACAGGTTGGTTCATGTTGAGCATGCGTGGAGGTTACTCGCTGCCCGGGGCATGGCGCAAGCCCGGCGCAGCCCTGCGGGCAGGGGGCGGGGCTCGCGCATGGGACAGCGGACGGACCCGACGGCAGAGCGCCAGAAAGATGGGCGGGGAAACCCGCGCCGACTAAAGGGACACGATGCGGCCAGTCCGGACGGACTTGGCCTCCGCCTCGCAAATCTGGACGGCGCTCAGGCCGTCTTTGGCGGTGACCACCTTGGGGGCTTTGCCGCTTTGGATCGCCTGCAGCATGTAGCTGATCTCGCCGCTGTAGCCGTCCGAGCCGCCGCACTTGACAACACGGGGGGCTTTGCCGAGCTCGGTGATCCGCAGGGCTTCGGCGCCCCGCGCCAGGTCATAGTCGAGCGTCGCCCGCTCGCAGATCACCGTGTAGGCCATGTTGAAGCCGCCAGCCAGCAGCCAGGTACCCTCGGCATAGACGGCGGGACCGCCGCGATAATGGTATTGGGTGACGACGTGATCAATGGAGTTGCCCTTGCGCGTGACGCCGCTGGACGAGACGCTGTTCGGCCGGCCGAAAAGGAATTGCACGAAGTCGGTGTCGTGAATGTGCAAGTCGAGCAAAGCTCCGCCGCAGAGGCTGCCGGAGCCATAGGTGGCCTTGCTCCAGCCCGGGGCGGCCGACAGGCGCCGGAAGCTGGCGGCCAGAATCCTGCCGTAAGGCTTTTCCGCGACCACTTGCTTGAGGCAGGACCAGCCCGGCCAGAACCGCATGCACATGGCCGGCATGAAGAAGCCGCGGGCGGATTGGGCGGCGCGCACAATGCTCCGCGCCTGCGCCGAGTTGAGGGCCAGAGGCTTCTCGCACAGCACGTGCTTGCCGGCCTTGAGCGCCGCGATGGCTTGCCGGGGATGCAGAACCGTGGGCACGCAAAGATCCACCAGCTCCACCTCGGGGTCGGCCAGCAGTTCTTCGAGCGCGCGATAGACCCGGAGCTGGCGGCCCAGGTCAATCGCGTCCGACCCGGTGATGTTGCCCGCCACGCCGGGCAGCACCCCGTTGACGGGGACGCGGACGGAATCGCAGACCGCAACGATGCGCGCGGCCTTGAGCTGCCGGTAAGCCTTGATATGGGTCACGCCCATGAACCCGAGGCCTACGACCGCGACGTTGACTTTTCGACCGGGCATCCGTGATTTGGTGTTTTTCATTGGAGAATCGCTGTCAGGGTTCAGCCAGGATTGCGGCGCGTTGCTGGTGGTATTCCTCGGGGGTGATCTGGTCGGCCCGGTAGCGGTTTAACAACTCCTCCAGGCGCTGCTGTTTGTTCACGGGAATAGCTGCGGCGGGGCCTTCCATTTGCGGGAGGGACTCCGCGGCTTGGACGCCGGTTGACTTGCTGGCAGCCCCGGGCACGGCCGCGGGAGCCGTGGAGGCGTCGGCTGATTGAGCCAGCGCGCGCTCAGCCGCTTTCTCAGTCTTGGGCGGCTTGGTCCGGCGCTTGGCCTGCGTTGCCGCCGCCGGGGCCGGCGCAAGCGCGGCGGCAGGTTCAGCGACCGGCGATTGCTCCAGTTCAGCCATCTTCCGGCGCATGGTTTCGCGCGCCCTGGCGACGCTCTCCGAGTCCGCCGCTGCCGGTGCGACCGACACGGTTGCCGGCGCCGGTGTCACTACTGCCACCGCGGGCGCCGGGACGGCCGCGGGCTGCGGCTGCATCTGCAACTCATTGAGCTTTTGCTGCAACGCCACGCGGGCCCTAATCTGCGCTTCCGTGTCCTCCGCACAGAGCGGCGACACAGCCGCGCCATACGCCGCGGCGCAGGCGACCAGGAAGGACTTTGAAATCTGCATGACGGCTCTTTTACGGCAAAACGGCTGGGGACGCAACAGGTTTCCCGGCGGGCAACAACTTTTCCCAGGCCCCCGGCCAGGGGTAAAGCAGAACGGAACGCAGGATGAACCGCCGCACCTGGCGCCGGCTGACCTTGATTCGGCGCGCCGGGTCGAGCGCGTTGCCGGCGCGCAACCGCGCGAGCGTCTCCCAGCCGATCAAAATCGGCCACGCGCTGGCCAGCCGCACGCGCGCGCTGCGCCGCGGCAGGGCGTTGGTGTAAGCCGCGCCCGCCCGCAGATGATCTTCCGCGCGGTCCAGATACGCGTGGTAGAGCGCGCGAAAGCGCGGCTCGTTCGCCGGCAACAGGAGGTCGGCCGGTTTCAACCCCGCAGCCGCCAGCTTTTCGGCGGGCAAGTAGCAGCGCCCGTGGCGCAGATCTGCCGCCACATCGCGCAGAATATTCACCAGTTGCAGCCCTCTGCCGAACCGCGCGCCGTTGGCCAGCAGGAATCCGTCATCCAGTGCCGCCCGGGGGAACACGTGCGCGCGGCACATCCTGGTCCAGAACTCGCCGACACAGCCGGCCACGCGGTAGGTGTAATCATCCAACTCATCGTCTGTGCGCAGCGCCACCAGCACGTCGGCCGAAGCGCCGGCAAAGCGTCGCAAGTCCAGTTCCTGCCCGCTGGTAATGGTGTTGAGCACCTCGCGCACAAGTTGCCGATCCGCGGGCGGCAGGCGGTGCAGCAGCGCCAGGCTCTGTTCGCAGCGCTCCAGCAGAATCGCTTCCGCGGGCGAGCCCTGGCGCCGGGCCAGAGCGCCGAAATCCAGCCGCGCCGCCTCCTGGCCCTGACCCTGAATCCTCTCGCGCATGGCGCGCAGGGCCTCCAGCCGTTGCTCCGGCGCCACCAGCTCGGTGTCGGCGATGGTGTCGGTCGTGCGCGCCAGCAGATAGGCCAGCCCGATTGGCTTCCGAATGCTGCCCGGCAGCACCCGCAGCGTGAGGTAAAAGGAGCGCGACACGTCCTTGAGCAAGCTGGATAGCAGTTCTTGGTGCGCTTGCGCCATGGTTTCTGCGGGCTGGAGATGCCGGGCCGCCGCGCCTGACGGCGGCGCCTGGCTCAGCCGAATATCTTCTTCCACCTCGCCAACTGCCGGGCAACCTCCCGGGTGCCCGGCGCCCCTGTGATCTGGCGCCGGGCCAGGGCCCGCTTGAGATCGAACACCTTGAGCGCGTCCTCCCCGAACCTCTTCTCGACCGACCGCAGCTCCGCCAGGCTGAGCCGGTCCAGCGGCTTGCCCAGCCGTTCGGCCAGCGCGACCAGCGCGCCGACTGCATGGTGTGCCTGCCGGAAGGGGAGTCCTTTCCGGACGAGGTAATCCGCCAGGTCGGTTGCCAGCAGCGCCGGGTCGCTGGCCGCCGCCCGGCACGCCTTGCGGTTGGCCTGCGTGTGATCGAGCATGGCGGCGCACAGGCGCACGACCGCCCGCACCGTATCGGCTGTGTCGAACAGCCGCTCCTTGTCCTCCTGCAAGTCGCGATTGTAGGTCATGGGCAGGCCCTTGAGCAGTGTCAGCAGTGCGACCAGGTTGCCAATCAGCCGCCCGCTCTTGCCCCGGATCAGCTCGGCGACATCGGGATTCTTCTTCTGCGGCATCAGGGACGAACCGGTGGTAAATGCATCGGCGATGCGGACGAAGCTAAACTCGCTGCTCGACCACAGGATGAGGTCTTCGGCCAGCCGTGACAGGTGCGCCCCCAACAACGCCGCGTGGCCACAGAACTCCACCACGAAGTCGCGGTCGCTCACGGCGTCCATGGAGTTCTGTGTCAATCGCGGCCGGCCCCGCGCGTCCACAAACCCAAGCAACTTCGCCACCAGCTCGCGGTCCAGCGGCAGGGTGGAGCCTGCCAGCGCGCCGCTGCCCAAGGGACAGACACAGACCCGCCCAAGGCACTCCTGCAGGCGTTCGGCGTCGCGCTCGAGCATCTCCGCGTAAGCCAGGAGGTGGTGCGCCAGATAAACCGGCTGCGCCCGCTGCAAGTGGGTGTACCCTGGGATCACCACCTCGCGCTCGCGCTGCGCCAGCCGCACCAGCGCGCGCTGCAGCCGCCGGATCTCCCCGGCCAGCTCCGCGATTTGCTCGCGCAGCCACAGCCGCATATCCAGCGCCACTTGATCGTTGCGCGAGCGGCCCGTATGCAGCTTGGCTCCAGCCGGCGCCCGCCGCGTCAGGGCGGCCTCGATATTCATGTGGACATCCTCCAGCTCGGACTGCCAGCGGAACTTCCCCGCCGCGATTTCCCTGCCGATGGCCGCCAGCCCTCGCAGGATCGCCTGCAATTCCCGCCGCGTCAGGAAGCCGGCCCGGCGCAGCATCTTTGCGTGGGCCGCCGACCCGGCAAGGTCCTGGCGCCAGAGCCGCCGGTCGAAGGCGATGGATTCGGTGAATTGCGCCACGTCCGCCGCAGGACCGCCGGCGAATCGTCCGCTCCGAGAGACAGGTGAGGTATTGTTCATGCGCTTCGCTCGCGCCGAATGTGCGCCGATGGGGCGGGGAAGTCACTGCCAAAAAAGCATTGTCCTGCCCGGCCCCGTGTGAAATCGTAGCCGCCGAACAAATGAGCGAGTTCAAATTCGCGTGTCCGGTTTGCGGCCAGCATATCACGGCCGATGCCAGCGCAAGCGGCGGGCAGCTTGAGTGCCCAACTTGCTTTCAGAAGATCATTGTGCCCCAGGCCCCCGCGGTCCAGGACACCAAGCTCATTGTGTCGGCGGCCCAGGTGGCCAAAGCCCGCCCGACTTCGCTGGACGCCGCCCCCCAGTTGGACCCCCTGCAAGCCTCGCCCCGTCGCACCGTTGTCCCGGCCCTGGTCGCCCTGCTCGTCCTGCTTTGCGCCGCGGGCGCGGCGCTGGTCCTGTTCCGCCACCAGATTTTCAAACCCGCCCCTCCGGAGCAACCGGGCGTCACCAATGCGCTGGCCCAGGCGCCGGCTGATCCGGTTATCCTCAACACCAACTACCCGGTTCCGACCAACATCCAGTGGACGCTGAACCTCACGAACGAAGTCCTCCCTGAAACGACCGTGGCCGGCAGGATTCACGGCAGCGGGTTCTTTTGCGAGCGAGCCATCTTGCGGAGCGACTTTCTATCTCTAAGCCAGGGCAAGACCTGGCCGTGGGACTTGGGGGTCAACGTCAACCTCCTCGCCCGGCAGGCTGAGGACCTAAGCGGCGGGAGCCTCGAGGTTACCCCGGACCGCCCCCGCGCACCGCACATCCTATTGCGCTGGAAAGACGAGCACCAGCAATCCGCCACCGAAACAATCACCAACGGATACGCCCTCAAGCTCGTGTTTGGCCAGGCCGCCAACGGGCGAATGCCCGGCAAGATTTACCTCTGCCTGCCTGATGAAGCCAGGAGCTTCATCGCGGGGACTTTCGACGCGGAGATCAGAGAGGTGCCGCCGCCGAAGCGCTCGCCGAAGCGGCCGCGCAAACCCAAGACCTGACCCGCCCCTTACTCCTCGACTTCCAGCACCAGGGTGCCGGGCTCAACCCGCAGGCTCTTGATCCCGTTGAACACGGGCGAGCCGTCGCGTTCCCCCATCGCCCGGCCAATCAGGTTCTGGCCTTTGAGCCCTCCCAACCATGCCTTGGGCAGGCTCAGCCCCAGGACGGTTAAATCCTCCAGCACCGCGTAAGGCTCGCCGCCGTTGCCAAGCGACAGAAGGAAACGACCGCGCGCGCGGAACATCTGGCCGCCGCCAATTGGAAAGTCCTGCGGGATGCGCACCGCCAGGTAGGCCTGGACGGCGTCTCGCGCGAACTCCAGCCGCACAGACCTGCCCAGATCGGTGTTGGCGTGCAACAGGCCGTTGATTTCCCGCTCGGTCAGCTTCAACGTCCTGGAGCCTGGCACATAGGGCCGGTCGCGCTTTAGGCTCGCAGCCGTGCCAGCGGCTGGAACGGGGGGAACGGCGGGCGTCTCGGCGGCTTCCGCCTCGCGCTTCACGGCGGAAGGGATGGCGCCCGGGCTTGGCGGGACGGCGGCGCGGGCATTCCCGCCGCCAAGCTGCTGGAGCTTCTGCTCGACAACCGCCTTTTCCGGGGGCGAGAGCACGACGGGTCTAATGGGCCGCTGGACCCACCACAGCGTGATCAGAACCGTCGCAACAATCACCAGCGCCAGGGCGGCCAACGCCCCGCACCCGTAAAACAGACATCCGTGCCTTTTCGCAGCCGGGGGCGTAGAGGCGGGAGTGGTCGGCGGAACGGAGGAGGCTGGAGGGTTGGATGGCATAGGGCCGGAGGGATATGCGCGGCGGAGGTGAATCAGGCCGCTGCCCGGTTGTGTTTGCGGCGGATAATCGGTTTGCTTCGACCGGTTACTACCGGCCCGGTAATGTGCACGTGCAGGATGTCCTCGTTGCCGGGCACATCGTACATAATGTCGAGCATCAGGCGTTCGAGCAGGCTGCGCAAGGCGCGTGCGCCGGTGCCCTTCCTGATCGCCTGCGCCGCCAGCTCGCGCAGCCCGTCGGGTGAAAACTCCAGTTCCACACCCTCCATCGCCAGCAGCTTCGCATATTGCTTGGTCAGCGCGTTCTTGGTCTCGGTCAGAATCGAGACCAACTGCGCCTCCGTTAACTCCGCCAGCACGGTCGTCATCGGCAGACGGCCGACGAACTCGGGGATGAACCCGTAGCTGAGCAAATCCTCGGGCTCGACATATTGCAGGATCTCCTGCCGCTCGACAGCCGCGTCATTCTGGGCTCCCCCGCCGGAGTGAAATCCCAGCACGTGGCGGCCCAGGCGGCGCTGGATGATCCGCTCGATGCCGACAAAGGCGCCGCCGCAAATGAACAGGATGTTGCTCGTGTTCACCCGGACGTACTCCTGCTGCGGATGCTTGCGGCCGCCTTGCGGGGGGACGCTGCACACGGTGCCTTCCAGAATCTTCAACAGCGCCTGCTGCACCCCCTCCCCCGACACATCGCGCGTTATCGAGACGTTGTCGGTCTTGCGCGCAATCTTGTCAATCTCGTCAATATAAACGATGCCGCGCTGCGCCCGCCTCACATCATAATCGGCATTCTGGAGGAGGCGAAGAATGATGTTCTCGACATCCTCGCCCACGTAGCCGGCCTCGGTCAGCGTGGTGGCGTCTGCAATGGCAAAGGGCACGTCCAGCACCCGCGCCAGCGTGCGGGCCAGCAGCGTCTTGCCCGACCCCGTCGGGCCGATCATCAGAATATTGCTCTTCTCGATCTCGACTTCGGCCTTCGAGTCGTCCCGCGCCTGGTCCGCTTCCTCGGGCCGCGACGGCGGCAATTCCTGGAGTATGCGCTTGTAATGGTTGTGGACGGCAACGGCCAGCGTCTTCTTGGCATGTTCCTGGCCGATGCACGCCTGGTCAAGCCGGCGTTTGATTTCGGAGGGTTTGGGGACTTGAACGCGCGGCTTGGGCCTCTTGGTTTGCGAGGCCAGGTCTTTGTCCAGGACCTGGGTGCAGAGAATGACGCAGTTATCGCAGATGTAAACGCCCGGTCCGGCAATGAGCTTCTTGACCTCGGCGTGGGACTTGCCGCAGAAGCTGCAGATCGTCAGACTGGTCGGGCGCGCCATGGGGCTTACTCCTTCTTGTCCGCCAGGCTTGTGGCCCTCTCGGCCAGGCCGGGTATCTCCTTGCGAGACTGCACCACTTCGTCCACCAGGCCATACGCCTTGGCCTCTTCAGGGGTCATGAAGTTGTCGCGGTCGGTGTCTTTCTCGACCTGTTCTATCGAGCGGCCGCAGTGCTTGGCGATGATGCTATTGATGCGCTGCTTGAGCTTCAGCATGTAGCGCACGCGGATTTCCACGTCGCTGGCCGGGCCTTCGGCGCCGCCCAGCAACTGGTGGATCATGATGTTCGAGTTCGGCAGCGCGTAGCGCTTGCCCTTGGTGCCGCCGCACAACAGCACGGCTCCCATGCTCGCCGCCTGGCCGATGCAGTAGGTGTTCACATCGCAGGTGAGAAACTGCATGGTATCATAGACCGCCAGCCCGGCGGTGACGCTCCCGCCCGGCGAATTGATGTAGAGATGGATGTCCTTTTTGGGCTCGCTCATCTGCAGGAACAGCAGTTGCGCGATAATCAGGTTGGCCACCATGTCGTCCACCGGCGTGCCCAGGAACACAATCCGATCCACCAGCAGGCGCGAGTAAATATCATACCCGCGCTCGCCGCGTCCGGTTTGCTCCACCACCATTGGGACCAGGAAATTATCCATAAAAGCTATGCGTTATGCTTCCGCAACCTAGCGGAAGGCCATGCCAGGGTCAAGCGGATGCCAGGAAAAAAGGGCGCATACGGAAACTTATTGCCTCGACTCCGCGCAGGTCGAAGGGCTGGCCCGGTTATCAACGGCTCCGGGACGCCAAATCCGGCGGGAACCAACCCCCGCCTGCCCCCGTCCCACATGGCTCCCACATGGCTTAATAGAATTTCTATTAAGCCATGTGGGAGCCATGTAGGAGCTACCCTGTGGCTCTGCATGGGGAGAGAACAACGTCGTCGGGGCGGTTTCCGCCCCGGGCGCCAGCCTGCCCGGGGCCTCAAGCCGGCGTCAGCCGCCGCCAGATCACCCGCAGCACCGACGCAAGCTCCTGGGGCCGTTCGTCCATCCAGCGCGTGACTTCCCCGGGCGCAAACCAGCCACCGCGCTCGATTTCGGCGGGGTGCAGCCGGAACGGCCCTTCCGACTTGCAACGATAGACCCAGACGTGTTCCTGGTCCGTTTCGGCGCAGGCTGCGAGCTTGAAGAGCCGCCGGGGCGGGATATTCAAATGGAGGCCCAATTCCTCGCTGAGTTCGCGCGCCGCACAGGCATCGTAATCTTCGCCGGCGTTCACGTGGCCCGAGGCGGATGAATCCCACAAGCCGGGCTGGCGGTCCTTTGACATCGAGCGCTTTTGGAGGAAGACCTGCCCGGCCGGGTTGAAGACCAGCACATGCACGGCCCGGTGCATCAACCCCATGCGATGCACTTCACTGCGAGCCTGTCGGCCGATGACCTCGTCCCGTTCGTTGACAACGTCGAATATCTCTTCCTTCACGTTAGGGACAGCGGGCTTGGTTCCGCAGGCTCGCCAAGGCATTGGTGGCCAGGGAGAGCGCGTCGGCCAGAACGACTTGCTGGTTGGGCCCCCGGGCCTGGACAACGAATCTGCGCTTGCCGCAGAAGCCGACGAGCATAACGGCGTCGGGATTGGCGGCGGTGTAGGAGTTCTCCAGCCGGTAAATTGGGCCGGCGGCCTGGGGGATTGATTCGAGCTGGCCGCGGCCCTGGAAGGCTTTGAGACTGGAACTGGGGAGATACTCGGTGTAGATGATGCGCGTTCCGGAAGCCAAATCGAAGAATGTCTGGTTACTGCTATCGGGAGACGTGTCCGGGGTTCGCCACGGAGGCACGAGATTGGAGAAGGCAACCTGGGGGGCAAAGTACCACCTGGTGCGGCTGTAGATTTCCTCGGCTTCAGCCCGGGTGGCCGGCTCGGAAGCGGATGGCCGGCAGCCGTCGCCGGCAAGCAGGCACAGGACACTGGCGACTATCGGCAGGCAGCGGGAGTTCATTGGGGGCTATTTAACAGCAATGCGGTGAGCTGGGCAAATTGTTCGAGGGACACGGCTTCGGCGCGGATTTGGGGGGAGAGTCCGACTTGGGCGAACAAGGCGGCGAGGCGGGGCTCGGGCCAGTCCGCTTTCAGCAGTTTGAACATCATCTTGCGGCGCTGGGAGAAGCTGCGCTTGACGATGCGGGCGAATGCGTCCCGCTGTTCCGGTGGCAGCAAGGGGCGCTCGCGGCGCACCAGGCAGACGCAGGCCGAATCCACATCCGGCTCCGGGAAGAAGCAACTGGCGGGAATCCTGAACCAGGTCTGCGGCAGGTAGTTCAGTTGCACCAGCAGCGTCAGCACGCCGTAATCGGCCCCTCCCGGCCCGGCCATGAGGCGCCTGGCGACCTCGAGTTGGAGCGTGGCAACCATCCGCCGCGGCCCGCGCGTGCCGGCCAGTTCCACCAGAATTGGCGAGGCAACCGAATAGGGCAGGTTGGCCACCAGCTTCCACTCGCTCCAATCGCGCGCTTCGCGGGCCAGGTAGTCGAGCGCGTCGTCCTGGAGTATCCGGAGCGCGGGCGCCGCGTCATCCCTGGCCGGCCAGCGCTCCTGAAGGACCTGCGCCAATTTGGCGTCCTTTTCGATGGCCAGGACCTCGCCTGCCTGCGCCAGCAGCAGTTCGGTCAGCGGCCCAAGGCCCGGCCCGATTTCCAGCACGCGATCCGACTTGCTCAGTTCGGCCGCTGCCACGATGCGCTGCAACTGGTTGGCGTCGTGCAGGAAGTTTTGCCCCAGCGACTTTGTCAGGCGGATGCCGCGCGCCGCAAGGAGTCGCTTCATTTCCGTGAGTTTCATGCCCGGGCAGCCGCCGAACTCAACCAGCGCATTCGTCGCGCAGCGCAGCCACTGCCGCCTGCAGTTGGCCGGCGGAGATGGTCAGCGGCGGGGTGAAGCCGATGACACTGGAATGCTCGCCTTCCGGCAGCAAGATGAACCCGCGCCGAAGCAGCGCCTTCACGACCCGGAGCACGGCGTCTGTGGCCGGGGAGCCGTCCGCGTGGCGGACTTCCACGCCGGCCAGCAGACCAAGGCCGCGGACATGCAGTTGGCAGCCGCTGAAGTTAGCCGGCGCACTCGCGGCGCATGGGACACGGCGCCGGTGGACACCGGCGGCTGCGGGGTGTTGAACTCCGCGGCCGCGCGCAAGCGCCGAGAGAGCGGAAAGCAGAACCTTGCCCAACCTGCCGCTGCGCTGCGCCACCTTCAATCGCTTCATTTCTCGAATCTGCGCCAGCGCCATCGCGCAGCCGACCGGGTGGCCCAGAAACGTGCTGGTGTGAATCGCCTCTCCGCCCGACGGCGGCCACGCGGCATCCATCAGGTCGCCGCGCCCGACGCAGGCCGACAGCGGGAAGCCGCCCGTCAAGGCCTTGCCCAGGCAAATCACGTCCGGCACCGTCCCGGAATGCTCGCAGGCAAACCACTTACCGGTGCGGCCGAACCCGGTATAGATTTCATCCAGGACCAGCAGCGCCCGGTGCTGGTCGCAGAGCCGGCGCAACAGGGGCAGGAAGCCCGGCGGCGGAATGTTCACACCGCCGCGGACCTGGATGGGCTCGACAAGGACCGCTCCAATGCGCCCGCCCCGGAACAGGCGCCGGACCGCGGATTCGACGGCCGCCAGGGCATACGTCTGGCTCGATCGCGGGAACGGCACAAAGTGTCCGAAGTCGCGCAACTGGGCGCGGAACGGCGACCGGAAGTGCGCCCGCTGCGTGACATTGAGCGCGCCGTAGCCAAGCCCATGATAAGCGCCCTCGAAAGCGATCACCCCCTTCTTGTCCGTGGCCAGCAGCGCGGTCTTGAGCGCCGCCTCCACGGCCTCGAAGCCGGAGTTGCAGAAGATCGTCTTGCCCGTGATCACCGGCGCGCGCGGGCCGAGGCCTTTAGACTTCGCTTGCCATCGCTCGAACGTAATTCGGCTCAACTCGCGGGCCAGTTGCGCCTTGAGCGCGTGCGGGTGGACGTCGCCCATAGCGTGAAGCAGCCTTGCCATTTGCCTTTGCCCGGCCCTGACCACGCGCGGATTGGCGTGCCCCGCCGCAGCCACGCCGAAGGCGGCGGTCAAATCCAAGTACTTCTTCCCGTCCGCGTCCCAGACGTGCGACCCCTGCGCCCGTTCCCAAACGATGGGCCAGAAGCCGTCCGGGTCGAGGAACGTGACGTTGCGCGATTCATAGGCGCGCAGCAGGGCCAATGTATGGCGGGTGGTCATCGGCTGTCAGACTCCCTTTGCGTCCGGGGCCCAGATCACCTTGTGCAACTGCACTTGAAAGCGCACCGGCAATGCGTCGGCGGTAATCCTCTCGGCCAGCTCCCGGCGCGAGATCGGCGTGTGGCCCGGCGGCACTTTCTTGAGCGACCTGTGCCGCTGCCCGGCTGCCAGGGGCTGCGCCCACGAGAACAGCAGCGGACAAATAGCGGCCAGCTTGCGCCGCGTGATGCAGGCTTTGGCCCACGCGTAATCCTGCCGCGTGGCGATAACGAACTTGATCTCGTCCGCGGGCTGCAGGCGGGCCAGGTTCTCCCACCGGTTGCGCGCCACCTCGCCGCTGCTGGGGCATTTGAGGTCCATGATGCGCCGCACGCGCGGGTCCACGGGCGAAATGTCGCACGCGCCGCTGGTTTCGAGCAGGACGGTGAACCCGTCGTCGCACAGCGCCCGCATGAGCGGCAGGGAAGTCTTCTGCAACAAGGGCTCGCCGCCCGTGAGTTCGACGAGCGGCAGCCTGCCCCCGGCGGCCAGCGCGGGCACGACGCCAAGCCGAATTCCGCGCGGCGCGCTCCGCGCCCGGGTTCGGTCGTACGGCTTTGCAAGGCGGCGGACTTCAGCGCGTATATCCGCCAGTGACCGCCTGGTTCCGGCGGCGAACGCGTAAGCCGTGTCGCAGTACGAGCAGCGCAGGTCGCAACCGGTGAGCCGGACAAATATGCACGGCAGCCCCGCAAACGTGCTTTCCCCTTGCAGGCTTAGGTAGATCTCGTTGACGACCAGCGTGTCGGACATCAGCTCCAATGTAGCGGGTGGGGCGCCGCGATGGAAGCGGCAACAGGCATCTCAAGACGGGTTGGGATGACGCGCGCTTGAATCCGGCCCGGGCCAAGGCGCTCAA
The DNA here is from genome assembly GCA_964531815.1 of uncultured Verrucomicrobiota bacterium. Lineage (GTDB taxonomy): Bacteria > Verrucomicrobiota > Verrucomicrobiia > Limisphaerales > UBA8199 > UBA8199. Next base: position 20,221 of record CAZHEW010000002.1, on the reverse strand, counting down.
GCCGCGGGAGTCGCTGCCGGATTTTGCCTGGAGCAGATGGAAGATTCATTCGAGGTCGTAAAGGGAGTTGTCGGCGGAAAGGAACCCGGTGCCGGCGGCGACGTTGGCCGCGCCGTCTTCGTTGTCGGTGAAGCGCGCGCGCATTGACTCGGCGTGGCCATCGCAGAATGCGGCGTTGCTTTTCTTTAAGTGGCGGAAGCCCTGGGTGCCCGCCCACCGGCCGCGGAACGAATCGTCGGCGGGATTTGGCCACGGGGCGCGCATGAACTTGTTCGCGCCGGCGGAGTATTGGCCGTCGCCGAACAGGAGCGTCTGGTTCGGGCGCCGCACCTCGGCAGCCCTGGCAGATTGTTGGATGTTCTCATATTGGCCGTGGCCGAGGTAGCTGGTGTTGTAGTTGTAGCCGGTGTAGGGGTCCACGAGCCAGTTGGCGCCGCCGGTGAACGACGGGCATTGTTGAATCTGCTTGTTGCCCTGGCTTTGCCAGAGCAGACCGGGAGTGACCGCGGGCGGATTTCCTTGCACCGTGGTCAAATCCCAGGAGATGGCGGCCATCACGCCGTTGACCGTGCCGTACCAATAAGCGACAGGGTAGAAACCGCCGTTGTCATCCACATAGAGGTGCGCGGCAATGCCCATTTGGTGAAGGTTGCTCACGCATTGGATGCGTTGCGCCGTGGTTTTGGAGCGGCTCAACGCCGGCAACAACAGCGCCGCCAGAAGGGCGATAATGGCGATGACCACGAGCAACTCGATCAGGGTGAATCCCCGCCGCCGCCCCGGCGGAACATCGCCAGAGAATCCCCGGGCAACCCTTCCAGGGTCGGCTGCATGGGCGGGCCGGTTCATACCTGGCGATGTCCAAATCCTGATGGCGTTACAGCTCACGGCCGGTTCAGGCGCAGGCGGTAGAACGACTGAGGTTGTGGCGGCGCCGGGTCTGACAGCACCACGGTTTGCGCGTCCGCAGGTGTCACGTTGGTGACGTTGGCCCAGTTCACCCAGTTGGTCGTGCTTTCGAGCGTGTGGGCCCAGCCTGTCACCGGGGTGAATTCGAAGTCAAAACCTCCGGCAGCCGGGCTCATGGCCAGTCGCGGCGGTGTGACTTGGATTACCGCGAAGGCGGCGGAAGCGCCGATCCCGTTCAGGACCGCCGTGCCTGTGCTCGCGCTGAACTCGAAGGGCGTCCGCGTCCAGTTGGTGCCGTCCCAACCCAGCACGTCCAGATCGGCGCCGCCCGCGGCGTAATGCGGGGCGACGTTGATCGCGACGTCCGCGTCGAAGGCAACCTCGTTGGTTTCGATGGCGGTGGCAACGTGCAGGTTGACGGCTTCGATCTTTGTTCCGGAAAGGGCCGCGAGGGCGGGTTCGTTCTGGAACCTTGAAACTGTGGCCAGCGCAATGTCCGCCACCTCGTTGAAGGTCAGCGCTACGACGTTCGCAGCCGGGTTGCCCGGTTCCCGGAAGCGAAGCGTGCCGGTTCCGTTGGTCGTGTTGGCGGGCGCGACGCAAAGGCTCTCGCCGAGCACAGCCGGGCGCACGTCCGAAAAGGCGTCCACCTCTCCGCCGTAGTATCCCGCTGCCGCCGAGACACGGATGTACTGAATGGAGTCGAATCCGGATTCAGCAAGGTCGAAACCCGTGCCACCGCCCGAGCCGGCATAGAGCTTCAGGGCGTCGTACGTCGGCAAGTTGGCGCCCATCGCGCCCAACAGGCCGGCGAGCGCCGGGTTCACCGGCTTGGTAAAGTCCGCCTGCTTCATCGTCCAGCCGCTGCCGGTGGAGTCGTGCAGTCCCGGATCCCACTCGAAGCCCTGGGTGGGAAACGCCGCGTCGCAGTACGGGCCGTTCGTGTAAGTGTACCACTGCGCGCCGTCGGGGCTGACCGATACGAGCATCGGCTCGGGGAAGATGCCCCCGGCGAGATAGCAGGTCCGCATGTCCGTGCTATCGCTCACGTAGCCGCCCGCAGTGCCGCCGCCCACATAAAACGCGTTGCCAAACACCTCGAAGTCAATCCCGTAAGGATTAGCGGGATCGTTTGTGACGGGATGATCGAATGCCACCGTGACATAGCCGTAGGTGTAGGCGCCGCTGGTGCCGGTACGGTTGAGCGTGACGATGACCTTGTTGCCGTCAACGTCCGTGTTGTAGGCCGTCTCGACGATCTTGATGTGATGCCGGTTGCTGCCGACGATGAAATGGTCGTTGAGCAACAAGGTGGAGGGTTGGCCCACCACGCAGGCGGGATCGCCATACAAGCCCGGCCCAAATGGCCCCGCAGAATCGGTCAAGGCGACCGCGTAAGGGCTGATGAGCTCCGGCGCGGACTCAGGCGGGGCAGGCGCGTGCTTATGCAATCCCCAGGCCACCGTGCCCGGGTCTCCAGGATTATTGAAGTCCAGCCCGCCGGCAGCGACCGACCAGCCCATCCAGGAACCATCTTTCAACACGATGCCCGACATGCCGACATCCGAGAGGTGCCATTGCCCGTGGTTGCCGGTCCAGGGCATGTCCGGGTCATCGGGCGTCCAATACGGGCTTGATCCGCGTTCGGGCGCGTTGGTGAAGCCGCCGTTGCCTCCCGACTCGTGCCACAGTTCCCAGCTCGGGCCGTACCACCCGCCCCAATAGAGGTCCGTGGGATCGAGCGATTGAAAGGCGTCCGTGTCGCCGTAACTCATCGTTGCCAGGCCGTTGGTAAAGGCCGAGGGCGCGTTGGTGAGGGACAACGCGGCCAGAATGCTCGTGCCGTCCCGGAGCCCGAGGACGCGGTTGTTGTTGAGATCGTAACCGATCCCGAACACCGCTTTGCCATAAGCTGTGGCGCCGCTGGCCGCCACGAACAACCGCGGGTCCGCGGCCAGGATGGCGTTGAACATGTCTTCGCCGCTGGCGGTTCCATTCCAGCGAAAGCCCCAGGCGATGGACTTGTCCGCGACCGGATTGGGCACACTGGCATTGTTGCGGATCTCGGGCTCGGTCCAGTGAACGGCCATCGCGGCCCGGTTCGTGCCGCTGCCGGCCCAAAGTCGGATGTCCTCAAACGAAAGCGTGGCTGCTTCGGCGGCGCTGGCTGTGAGAAAAGCCAAACAGGAGAGGATCGGTAACAATCCGCGGTTCTTCATGCTGCCTCCAATCAGTTGAGCCTGTAGAGAGTAACTCGACAGGCTTGGAAATGTCCTTTCCAAAACGTCTCAGGCCGCCGCCGTTTGCTTCCGCCGGAGCAGGAACAACCCGCCGCCCAGGGTGCACAGCGCAAGCGCCGAGGGTTCGGGTATGATCGCAAATGGAACATCGAGCGGATAATCATCAAACGTTTGTCCAAGCGGATATTCACCATACCAAAACACTGCATTGATACCTTCAAGATAGCCATGCTGGAGCAACTCCGCGTCATAGGCGGCCTGATTGGCATCCCATTCGCCCAGTTTTGTCCAGTCGGGGCTCATTGCGCCCCATTCCGCGTAAGGATTGGCTGTGCTGCCCGGATTCCAACCGCCTTCTTCGATATGCAGGTGCGCATCTGTGCCGTCGTTGTACGCGATGTTGTAAAGAAATGCACCGCCGTAGCCAGCGGTGACATCAAATATGGCGGCATCATTGAACGCGTCGAGCATGTCGGATTCATACGCTGTGCCGTCCCAGCGGAAACCAAAGGCATGCGATTCGGTTTGGTACGGGCCGCCCATAAAGTTCCAGTCCACGACCAGAATGGTTTCATTGGCGCCGGCACCGGCCCAGCCATCCACCTCGATCCAGGCATTCTGACCCGATGCGCTCTGGAAATAATACGGCGCGGCCAAAGCCGGCACCGCACAACAACTAATTGCCATTAAACAAACGATCCTCTGCATACTGATCCTTCTTTCTAAGTTCCGCCGCTGAAGGCGGAACAGGGGTTGATTTCAGAGAGACCAGCGCGGAGCAAAGGCAACAAAAAAACCTTCACTCACGCAAAACGGAGAATGAAGGCATTCGACGACCCCCGCCAAAAACAGTTTGGCGAGCTGGCCTCATCCTTCTCTTTGCGGAGAAGCGAGCCTGCCTTACTCAAGGCAGACTATGATGAGCACTTTCCAGCCGGTATCCTGACTTGGGGCTTCCAACCTTGCTCCAGCCTTCCCGCGCTTTGACGCAGTGGCTTGAAGGAGCTTGTAGCCTGATACAGTGGCGCAACCGTCCCCGATTCTCACGGGGTTCCCTGGCGCTGAAAAAATGTTCTGGCCGGTCCCGGAAGGACCGGAGCTGTCAAAGAGCAGATGAAGTAGAACAGATCGGGGACAAGGCAGCAATGAGTATTTTTCGGAAGCGAAAGGGGACTTTGGAGGGCGTGTTAACGGGGGGCTGAAAGGGGCCGGTCTTAACCAACGGATTGTGGAGTGTGATGCACACTTGTCTGAACGGCACGGCTTATTTTCACTTTACCTAAAGCCGACCGATGCGCTAATGATGGGGAGCATGGATATCTATGATCATCCTACTTTTCGGATGGCGTGCCAGCAGTTTGAGCTGGTGGCAGATCATCTGCAAATGCCGGAGGCTGAGCGCCAGCGGGTGAAGTACCCAAAACGGTCCTTGACGGTTGCGCTGCCGATTCATCGCGATGACGGGTCCACACAGGTGTTTACGGGCTACCGCGTGCAGCACCACCTGACGCTCGGCCCAACCAAGGGCGGTTTGCGTTTTCACCCGGACGTGACTCTGGGCGAGGTGGCTGCGCTGGCGATGTGGATGAGCTGGAAATGCGCCCTGACCGGTCTGCCTTATGGCGGCGCCAAAGGCGGCGTCGCCTGCGACCCGAGCAAACTATCGAAGGCCGAGCTCGAGCGTTTGACCCGCCGTTATACGCAGGAAATGATCCCGTTCATCGGCCCGCAGGTGGATGTCATGGCGCCCGATCTCGGGACCAATGAACAGGTCATGGCTTGGATGATGGACAGCTACTCTGTACATGCTGGCTCCACCGTGCCGAGCATCGTGACGGGCAAACCCGTCGCGCTGGGCGGCTCGCTGGGCCGGCGCGAAGCCACCGGCCGCGGCGTCGGCTACCTCGTCAACCGCGCCACCGACACCATCGGGCTGGATATCAGCAAGGCCACCGCCGCGATCCAGGGCTTTGGCAACGTCGGCTCGGTCGCAGCCCTCTCGCTGGCCCGCTACGGGGTGAAAGTTGTGGCGGTAACCGACGTGCTCGGAGGAGTTCACAACCCCAACGGACTGGACCTGTGGGGCCTGGAAAAGCATGTGGCCGCCCACCGGACCGTGGCGGGCTTCCCTGAAGCCGAACCGATCACCAATGAACAACTGCTGACGCTGCCGTGCAGCATCCTGGTCCCCGCCGCGCTCGAACGCCAGATCACAGCGGACAACGCCGGCAAGATCCAGTGTCGCATCATCGCCGAGGCCGCCAACGGCCCCACTACCCCCGAAGCCGACGTGATCCTGAACCAGCGCCCGGAGATCTTCGTCATTCCGGACATCTTGTGCAACGCGGGCGGCGTGGTGGTGTCTTACTTCGAGTGGGTGCAGGACCTGCAGAGCTTTTTCTGGGGTGAGACCGAGGTGGTGGACAAGCTGTTCCGCATCCTCGAAAGCGCTTTCACCCAGGTCGTCACCCTGAGCCGCAAGCAGAAGATCCCCATGCGCAAGGCGGCGCTCACCATCGGCATTAAACGAGTTCAGGAAGCCAAACGGATCCGGGGGTTGTTCCCGTAGCCCCCCTCACTCCAGGCCGCGGTCGAACAAATCCTCCTCGTCCAACCCGAGATAGTGGCCCAACTCGTGCAGGAAGGTGGTTCGCACCTCCTCGCGGTAGATTTCCTCGTCCTCCCCGGCCATGTCCCAGAGGTTCTCGAGGTAGAGAATAATCTGCGGCGGCAGAGGCTCGGCGGTGGTCTCCTCGAAGGCAAACTCCGGCCCGACGAACAGCCCGAGCGTGTCCGGTTCGATGCCGTCCCGACGATGAGCGGCGTTGGGGCGGCGCTCGCAGGTGACCGGCAGCGCCTGCGCCCTCTCGCGGAGGGGCGCCGGCAGGGCGGCCAATATCGCCTCCACTTCTTCGCGGGCCAGCGCGTCAAGTTGTTCCCAGTCAATGCTCATGGTGTGCTTTCAGCCGCACAACCTAACAGCACCCTCTTGCCGGAGGCGAACCGATAATGCGGCCGCGCAAGACTCGGACATCCGGACTCACTGGAGACGCCGTGAGTCCAATTCCCCCATCGCCATACCCCCTCCTCTGGCCGTCCTACCACCGTCACTCCTCCGTCCCTCCTCCGTTCCACCTCCCACCGCCGGTCGGAGGAGGGGCGGAGGAAGGACGGAGGAGCAACGGAGGAGCAACGGAGGAGGCACGGTGTTGCTACGGTGGCAGCCGTCTGCTACTGCTGTAATCGCAGTTACTTGCCCGGCCAGTTCCAAGACTGGACTGGCGTCAGGGCCGGCCGGCACGGTAAGCTCACCTGCCGGCTGACAACACCCATGCGCAATATGAACTACTCATCAAGACGAAGCTCCATCCGATTATGGTTCACCGCGGGAATCGCCGCCTGCCTGATCGCGCCGCAAGACCTGGCGGCGGCGCCCGACGCCGAAGCATCCATTTCCCTGGCCCGCACGTGGTGGTCCGAGCTCCCCAAGAAATGGACGATGCTGGGGTGGAAGGCGCACATCACCCGCTTCAACGTGCTCCATGACGGCACGCTGATAAACGCCTTCCCGTTCGACAAAGGGCCGCAGAACCCGGTCGCCATCCGGCCGCCGATTCCTGAGCCCTGGGCCCAGTTTGCGTTCATCCCGGCGGCCAGCCCGGAGGGGATTCCCGCGTTTGCCAACGCGAATCGCGAGGACTACGGCGACGTGGTGCAGGGCTGGGAAGACCGCAACGCGCCGGTGCTGCGGAGTGAATGGCAGTGGGGCGGCTACCTGCTGCGCCAGCGGATTTTCGCGCATGTGCCCGGCGGACAGGAACTGCGGCGGGGCGATGAACCGCTCTTTGCGTGGGTCCGGCTTTCCGTTCACCAGGTCTCGCCCGCCATGCCGGTGGAGGGGGTGGTGGGGTTCGGGATCAGGATCAACCGGCTGGCGATCAACACCTCGATGGAGCTGCGGCACAACCTCAAGCCCTACGGCGGATCACCCAGGTACGAGCGCGAGCTCAAGCCGGAGGCGGCGGGCTATCGCCCCGCCGAAGCCTTCCGCATCCTCGAGCCTGACGGCAGGGTGCGCCTGGCCGTGGCGCCGGGGGCGGAGTGCAAGGCGGTGTTCCGGACCGGGTTTCCCTCGCCGGATGATTCGGTGCTCCATGTGCAGCTTGCCCCGACGCAGGGCGCGGCGGTGGACCTGCTGATTCCCATGCTGCCGACGGAACGGACGCGGTTTGACACGGAGCTGGCGCTGGGGTACGAGGGCGCGCTGAAGGAAGCGGAGGCATTCTGGTCGAAGCTGCCGGCCACAGCGGCGCGGGTTGACCTGCCCGAGGATTACATTAACCAGGCCATCAAGCGCAATTTGCAGTTCGACCAGATCACCGCCGATCTTGACCCTGCCACCGGCGACACCTACGTGATGACCGGCGCGATGGGCTATGGCATCGCGACCTGGGCGACGCCGATTTCCATAGCGCTGGCTGGTTTCCTGGACCCGATGGGTTACCACGACCTGGTGGAGAAGTACCTCAAGGTGTTCAAGGATGCCCAGGGAAAGGTGAATCCGCCAGGGGCCGCGTTTCGGCCGCATCCCGGCTACCTCGGCGTGCCGCAGAAGGTGGCAATTGTCAATTGGCTGCCGGACCACGGCGCCATTCTCTGGACCATAGCTCAACACGGGCTGCTAACCGGCGATCCCGAGTTCATCAGAGAATACACGCCGGTCATTACCAAAGCCTGCGAGTGGATTCGGGACGCGCGGCGGATCACGGGCCACGGCGGGGTGGGCGGCCTGATGCCTCCCGCGGGCGCCTCCGACGAGGAATCCCGCGCTCAGGTATGCTGGACCGATGGCTGGATATACAAGGGATTGAGGACCGCGGTTGAACTCCTGAAGCAGACCGGACACCCGCGCGCGGCGGAGTTCGAGGCGGAAGCCGCGGACTACAAAGCGGCGTTTCTGGCGGCCTTCCGGGCCAAGGCGGCCACCATGCCCAGGTGGCGGGATCCTCGCGGCCAGCAACGCGCGCTGGTTCCATATTCAATGGCGAAAGAGAACGGCTGGCAGTACCGATGGATCACCTACCTGGACACCGGCCCGATGCACCTGGTCTTCGCCGGCTTGATGGACGCCGGCGACCCGTTGATGAAGGACGCCGTCGCCTGGTTTCGGGAGGGCCCGCCAACGGCCCTCTATCGCCCCTACGGGGAGCTGTCGAGCCACGTGCCATCGCTCCGGCACGAGATGTCGAGCTGGGAAGGCTGCTATAGTTGGAACCTGTTTCATTCCTGGCAACTGGGCGAGCGGGAGCGCTTCCTGGAGGGAATGTATTCGCAGTTCACCGGCATGATGTCGCAGCAGACCTACACGGTGTGCGAGTCCCGGGGCGGCCAGCACGCGAACATCTTCTGGACGCCGGTGGTGCTGATGGCGCGGCTGGCAGTGCTCGACGACGAGATCGCGCCCGGCGAGATTCACTTGCTGCGGCTCTGCCCGCTGGCGTGGCTCAGCGCCGAACGGGAAACGGCGCTGGAGAACCTGCCCACCAAGTGCGGCCCCGCGACGATCCGGTTCAGGAAATCCGCCGATGGCCGGCAAGTCGAGGTGCTCTTTAGTGGTCAGTGGCGGGTCAGACCGTCAAAAGTGGTGCTGCATGTCCCGCCGCTGACGGGGCTGAAGCGCGTGGTTGTCAACGGCAAGCGCTACCGCGCGCGGAACCCCATCGAGCTGGGTTCATTCTGACCGCCCGCCGCGCGTTGGGCAGCGGCAGCCGCGGCTACCTGCGCAGCACCTGCTCCAGCGCCTGCCGCAGCCACTCCTGGCTCTTGGGAAATTCCGCGTAGCTCCTGATCGGCGAGAGCAGCGGGGCATCCGGCTTGATGCCGGCGCTCTGCAACAGCGCGTAATCCTGCAGCGACTCCGCGAACACCTCCCAGCGGATGGAGTCAATCGGCCCGTGCTCTCCCGGATAAACCACGAAGGGATCTCCCGCCGGCAGCCCCGGCCAGGCGCCCACCGCGGCGTCGAGAAAGGGATCGGATATCCGGGCGGTGCAGAAGACGAACCAGTAGTTGTAGCCCCAGTGCAGAAATCCCTTTGCGCCCAGCCGGTAGAAGAGCCAGCCGCTCATGCGAATCTTGGGCAGCGGCGTGTCGAGCAACCGCTGCACGTAGGAGTCGCGCGGCCCGCAGCAGAAGTAAGCCCATGCCGGGCAGCCTGCCCTGGTGAACTCCGGCGCCGTGACAATGCTCGGGATCGGCATGTCGGACAACCGTTCGGTGGCGAAGCGCGTGTCGCTCATCGCGTCCATGACCTTCATCCACGGCGCCAGTTCCCGGAGCAGCGCGCGGGCTTTGCGGTAGTCCGCCATCTGCGCGTCGCCGTCCGGCTCGTCGGCGCAGTGAAAGAATGACCGGTCGAGAATCTTCTCCGCCTCCAGGAACGCCTTGAAGCGCGGGATGAACTGTTCGAGGAACTTCCGGTACGTGTCGGACGTGGCGCTGCTCTCCGGCGGCCAGAGCATCGGGCCGATCTTCTCTCCGCGCTCGAAGATGCGCTGCGGGTGTTTGCCGCTGGTTGGCGCCGGCGTGAAGAAGTGGGTGAATTCGAGATGCCGCGCCCCGTGCTTGAGCGCAATGCGCACCCAGCGCTGCACGTCGGCGAAGTCGAATTCGTAGCGGTCGGGCGCCGAGCGCCGCACGCGGAGCAACTGCGCCGGGCGGACGAGGATTTCGTGCCGCGCGTTGAAGATGGGCGTGTAGATCGTGTCGCAGCCGTGCGCGACCATGTTGCCGATGTAGGCGTCCGCCAATTGCCAGAAACGTTCCCCGCACGGCTCGATCTGGTAGTATTCCCAGATTGAATCGGCCGAGATCCACTTCGTCACCGGGAAGTCGCGGCGGGGCTCCAGCACCAGCGGCCGCACCTCGACCATCGCGGTCAACTCCACCGACCAGGGCTTTGGGCGGGTCCAGTCCACGTAGGAGAACTCGTTTTCCAGCGTGAGGCGGACCTTGATTTGCCGCGTCCCCGGCGTGGCGCCGGCTGGAATGAAGAGCGAGATCCAAAATACGCCGTTGGCCTGAGGGCCGATGTGCGCTGTGCTTTCCGGGAACAGCGGGTCCGGGCAAAGCCCCGGAATGAAGCCCACGCCTTCAAGCTCATCTTTGGGCACGTAGGTGTTGAACGCGCGCAATGGAACGAAACCGACGCGCCGCACGACCGGCCGGCAATCGTCGGCGCCGAGCACTTCACAGCGCATGATCACCGAATTGGTTTTGTCGTTGCGGAAACACGCCTGAAACGAGAGCCGCGCCCCGCGGGCGGTGAGCAGTTTCAGCGGTTGCGCGCTGCCCGGCGGGGAGGTGGGGTAAACGCGCCGCAGAGATGTCTCCAGCCAGAAGCGGATTTGGTCTTTGGCCAGCGGTGGCGGCAGGTCCTGTGCGGCGGCACCAGGCGCAGCCAGGGCCGCGGAGGGGGCGACCAGGCCCAGCGCACCGGCGCCGGCCAGTTGTTTGAGGACAGTTCTGCGGTTCATAGGTTCAAGTGTGACGGCAACCGGCCGATCGGAGAGAGTATTACGGATTCTTGCCGGCGGCGGGTCGCTGCAAGACGGCCTCCGTCGCCGACCGGAGCCATTCTTCGGTCTTCGGAAAATCCGCATAGGTCTTGAGCGGGGCGAGCAAGGGGTCGTCGGGCCGGATGCCGGCGCTCTGCAACAGCGCGTAGTCCTGAAGGGACTCGGCAAACACCTCCCACCGGATTGAGTCAATCGGCCCTGCTTCGCCCGGATAGACCATAAACGGATCGCCGTAGGGTATCATGGGCCAAGCCGCCGCGGACGCATCGGTGAAAGGATCGGTCATCACCTCCTGCTCGATCTTGTGCCAGTAGTTGTAACCCCAATGGAGGAAGCCTTTGGCGCCGAGCCGGTAAAACAGCCAGCCGGACATGCGAACCTTTGGCAAGGGGGTGTCCAGGAACCGGTTCAGCCACGGTCCCTGCGGCGCGCAGCAGTAATACACCCAGTGCGGGATCTTCTCGTCAATGTAGGCCTGCGCCGAACTCACAATCGGAATCGGGATGTCCGTCAGGCCCTCGCGCCCGTAACGCACATCGCTGAGCGCGTCCATTACCTTCATCCAGGGCGCCAGTTCGCGCAGCACCTTGCGGGCGCGCTTGTAGTTCTCGACGTGCTGGTCGCTGCCCGGCTCGTCGGACAGGTGGAAATACGAAGCGGCCAGCAGTTTTTCCTCGGTCAGGAACCGGTGAAAGGCCGGCAGGAACTGCTTCAGGAAGGTGAGGTAGGTGTCGGAGGTGGCCTTTGTGTCCGGCGGCCAAAGCATCACCCATTTGCCGTCGCGCTGCGTGTAGGCCCGGATGGGGTTCTCGACGCCCCAGTAAATCCACAGGTGCGACCATTCGAACTTCCGGAATCCCAACCCCTTGGCCATGTCGGTGAACCGCTTCACCTGCGTCCAGTCGAACTGGTACACGTCCGGCTGTGGGCTGGTGATCCCGAGCAACTGGCACGGGCGCTGGAAGGTCTCGCGGCGATTGAAGAAGATCGGCACATAGACCACGTCCGATCCGTGCGCGAGCATGTCCGCCAGGTAAGCCCGGGTGAGCTGCCACCATTTCTCGTCGAACATGCCGGTCTTGTAGTAATCCCAGATCGCCTCGCCGCGCCACCAGTGGATGACGTCGAAGTCATGCCGGGGCTGGATTACCAACGGCGCAATCTCCAACCGCACCGGCAGTTCCGCGAGCTGCGTGCCGTTGTGGAACGTGTAACGCACCTGCAGCACTCGCACGCCCGGCTTGGCGTCGGCGGGAATGCTCAGCGTGATCCAAAACGACTGGTTCTCCCAAGGCGCGACCGTGGCCTTGGTGTCGGGAAAGAGCGGGTCCGGCACCAGGCCCGGCAGCAGGCCGAAGCCGTCCAGCTCGGCGGGGTCCGTGTCGGTCGTGTAATGCCGCAAGGGCACATATCCCACGCGCCGAATCTGAGGCTTCAAGCCGTCCCCACCGGACACCGAACACTCGACGTTTAGCGGATGCACTCGGCGGTTTTGCAGGCACGCCTGGAAGGCAATCCGGCTGTTTCGCGCCGCCAGCAAATGCAGGTTGGTCGTCCCGGGCGGCGACGCGGGGAACACCCGCTTCAACGAGCTCTCCAGCCAAAAGGCAACCGCTGGGCCGGGCTTCCCGTCGGGCTCGAGAACGAGGGGCCCGCCGGGCGGCTGCATCGCCGCCTGAAGCGTTTGCCCCAGCAGCAGCGCCAACGAAACGAAGCAAGGTCGGAGCATCATGTGGCAATCAAACCGCATCAGCCGGGCGCGCAAAAGCAAAATCGCGGCCGCATGGCCGGCGTAAGATTTGCATTCCCCATCCAGCAGTGCCATCTGTATGATGTCGCCGCTGCGCTACAGGCAAGTAGCCTGCGGCGAGATCGGCTGGGCCAGACGGAGGGTGCTGGATCCGGCCGACGTGTCTGTAGCCTTGGCCCTCCTGAGTTCATATTGGTTACATGAGAAAGCATATCGCACTGGTGGTCGCGGCCTGGGTGGCCCAATCTCTCCTTCAATCTCTGCCCGCGGCCCAGTCGGACTGGCCGCAGTGGCGCGGACCGAACCGCGACGGTTTATGCACTGAAACCGGGTTGCTGAAGGAGTGGCCCCAGCAAGGCCCGCCCCTGCTTTGGAAAGCCACCGGCCTGGGCGGGGGTTTCTCCGGCGTGTCGGTCGCCGGCCAGCGCATCTTCACCATGGGAGAACGGCCCGCGGGCAACCACGTCGTTGCCCTCAACCGCGCGGACGGCAAGGTTCTCTGGTCAACCCCGCTCGGCAAAGCCGGTGCGCCGGGCTGGGGCGGCTACGCCGGTCCGCGGGCCACGCCCACCGCCGACGGAAACCTCGTCTATGCCCTAGGTCAGTTTGGCGAGGTGATCTGCGTCAACGCCCAGGACGGCAAGGAGGTCTGGCGCAAACATCTCACCACCGACTTCGGCGGACCGCTTCCGGAATGGGGCTTTTCGGAATCTCCGCTGGTGGACGGCGATCAGGTCCTCTTCACGCCTGGGGGGCCGCAAGGCACGCTGGTCGCGCTGAACAAGAAGACCGGGGATTTGATCTGGCAAAGCAAGGATTGGACCGATGATGCCCATTACTCCTCAATCATCATCGCCGAGATAGGCGGCGTGCGGCAATACGTGCAGCTTACCGCCAAGAGCGTCGCCGGCGTGGCGCCGAAGGACGGCAAGGTGCTGTGGAAAGCCGCCCGCAAAGGCGCCACCGCAGTGATCCCCACGCCCATCCACGCCGACGGTTATGTCTATGTCACCTCCGGCTACAGCATCGGCTGCAACCTTTTCAAAGTGGCCAAAGGAGGCGAGTTCACGGCCACGCAGGTGTATGCCAACAAGGTCATGGTGAACCATCATGGCGGCGTGGTCAAAGTGGGCGAGCATCTCTATGGTTACTCCGATGGCAAGGGCTGGACGTGCCAGGACTTCAAGTCCGGCGAAGCCCGGTGGCAGGAGAAGATCAAACTGGGCAAAGGCTCGCTCCTCTACGCCGACGGCCGTCTCTACTGTCGCGAGGAAGCCGAAAAAGGCGTGGTAGCCCTCCTGGAAGCCACTCCCTCCGGCTACGTCGAGAAGAGCCGCTTCGCTCCGCCCGACCGCAGCGGCAAGAAGAGCTGGCCGCACCCGGTGATCGTGGGAGGCCGGCTGTTTCTGCGCGATCAGGATGTGTTGTTGTGCTACGACGTAAAGGCCAGGTAAGCCCGCGCGCGCTCAGTCCGCAGACCGGCTGAAGAACTCCCGCTGCAGCCGCAGCAGCAGCGGAAGGGAGGCCAGCAAGGCGATCAAGTTGGGAATTGCCATCAGCCCGTTGAGCGTGTCAGCGATGTCCCAGACCAGGTGCAGCGAACCGGTCGCGCCCAGGTAAACGAATACCAGCCAGGCGAGCCGGTAGGGCATGGCGGCCTTTGCGCCCAGCAGATAGACGATGCCAGTTTCCCCGTAGTAACTCCAGCCCAGCAGCGTCGAGTAAGCAAACAACACCAGTCCGCCGGTCACCACAACATCACCGAAGGTGCCGGGCAAACCCGTCTCGAATGCCTTGACGGACAGCGCGGCCCCGGTCAGACCGCTGTTCCAGGTGTCCGTCAACAGAATCACCAGCCCGGTCGCAGTGCAAATCAGGATCGTGTCCACGAACACCTCGAACACGCCATACATGCCCTGCCGGACGGGATGGTCCGTGTCGGCCGCGCAGTGGACCATCGGCGCGCTGCCCAAGCCGGCCTCGTTGGAGAACAGGCCCCGGGCGATGCCGTAGCGCAGCGCCATCATCATCGTGCTGCCGGCAAAACCGCCGACCGCCGCCGTGCCGGAGAACGCGCCGTCGAAGATCAGCTTGAAGACGTGCGGCAGTTTGCCGGCACAGAGCGCCAGCACGATCACAGCCCCGCCCAGGTAAAGCACCGCCATAAACGGCACGAGCCATTGGGTCACGCTGGCAATGGACTTGATTCCGCCCAGAATGACCATCGCCGTCAGGACGACCAGCACGACGCCGGTCATCCATGTGGGAAGATCAAAAGTAGCTTTGAGTGCGTCGGCCACCGAATTGGCCTGCACCATGTTCCCGATGCCAAAGGCCGCCAGCGCCGTCAGCAACGCGAAGGCGCCGCCCAGCCACGGCCAGCCGAGCCCTTTCTTCAGGATGTACATCGCCCCGCCCCGCATCGTGCCGGCCGCATCCGGTTCCCGGTAATGCAGCGCCACGACGATTTCCGCGTACTTGGTTGCCATGCCGAGCAGCCCGGACACCCACAGCCAAAACACCGCGCCGGGACCGCCGAGGTAGATGGCCGTGGCGACGCCGGCAATGTTGCCCACGCCCACCGTGGAGGCAAGCGCGGTGGCCACCGCCTGGAACGGGCGCACATCCCCTTGCCCGCCGCCGCGCTGCGTGATTCTGCCCAGCACTTCGCGCAAGGCGAATCCCAGGCGGCGGAACTGGACCGCGCCGGTCAAGAGCGTAAGCAAGAGTCCCGTGCCCATCAGCAGCACGATCATGGGCCAGCCCCAGACATAGCCGTTGAGGGTCGAGTTGAGGCGTAGAAAGGTTTCAGTCATGCGTTGGGCGTGACTCTAAAGAGGCTGGCCCCGGACCTCAAGCAGCGGCTCCAGACTTCGATGCACGCAAATCCTGCGGCAATTGCTTTGACCTCGCCCGCGGGCTCTGGTTAGCTGGAACGCGCGTCGGATTCCTGGTAAGCGCTCGCGCGTAAACTCGTATGTCTCTGCTGCTGGTTGGGATTTGCCTGGCGGTTGTTGTGGCCCTCTATTTCTACAACAACCCGCTGGGGCACGGTTCGTGGTTCATGATCCGGCGCTTCATCAACTGGTTTCCGCTGGGCATGACCTACGCGTTCCTCTACATGGCGCGCTACAACCTGACCGTCTCCAAGAACGCGCTCGGCTCGCTCATGACCAACCAGGACTTTGGCTGGATCTTCGGCATCGGCACGACGGTGTATGGCGTGTCGTTCCTCGTGAACGGGCCCCTGGTGGACAAGATCGGGGGCAAGCGCGGCATCATCATCGCGGCGCTGGGGGCGTCCCTGGCCAATATCGTGCTCGGCGTGCTGACCTACCTGGTCGTCACCGGCCAGCTCAAGATGCGGCTGGTAGTGGCCTTCTCGGCGATCTACGCGATCAACATGTATTTCCAGAGCTACGGCGCGGTCTCGATCATCAAGGTTAAAGCTTACTGGTTCCATGTGCGCGAACGGGGCGTCTTCGGGGCCATCTTCGGAACGCTCATTTCCTTCGGGGTCTATTTCGCGTTCGACTGGGGCAAAGCCATCGTGGATATGGCCAAGGCGAACGCCCAGGGCGAATTGAGCTGGGCGCACCGTCTCATCCAGAAGATCTTCGCGCTGGATGGCACTCCGCTCGATGCCAACTGGGCCGTCTTTTTCATTCCAGCGGCCATCCTGCTGATCTGGGCGGTGCTGGATTGGTGGCTGATCAAGGATACCCCCGAGGAGGCCGCCTTCCCGCATTTTGACACCCATGACGCGTCTTCGGGGGCTATGCACATCGAGTACACGACGCTGGAGCTGCTCAAGAAGGTCTTTGCCAGCCCGATCATGCTTACGATTGCCTTTATCGAGCTGACCTCCGGCGTGCTGCGCAACGGGATTATGACCTGGTACTTCATCTTCGCCAAAGACGTCAAGCAGACCGGCGCGGAGTTCTTCTTCAACCACTGGGGATTGCTGCTGTGCTTCTTTGGCATCGTGGGCGGGTTTGTCGGCGGGCTGGTGTCCGACAAGATTTTTCACTCCCGCCGCGGTCCGCCAACGGTTATTCTCTGCGGGTTCATGTTCCTGATGACGGTTGTGATGGCATTTTCTTTGTTCTCTTCACCGTTCATGGTCGGGTTGGCCGCGCTGCTCATCACCATGGCGGTGATCGGTGTGCACTCGCTGATGTCGGGCACGGCGGCGGCTGATTTTGGCGGCCGGAAGGCCACCGCCACTTGTTCGGGCGTGGTGGACGGCTTTGTCTACCTGGGAACGGGATTGCAGTCCATCAGCCTTGGCTACCTGACAGGCCATAGCTGGTATTGGTGGCCCTGTTTCCTTATGCCCTTCGCCTTGCTCGGAGGTCTCCTGGCTCTCAAGATCTGGCACCAACTGCCCGCCGCCACCCGGAAGTATATCACCGAGGTGGAGGAGAAGCCGACGATTGAACTGGTTCCGGAGTAGCTGCCGTGCTATTGCCCTGCTGAATGAAGCGCGCGGTCTAAATGCCTTATGAGCAAACCTGACGCCGCCGCCTTTCCGCACCTTCAGTATCCGCCGGGCTTCCGCGCGCGCCGCGGCCTGAACTGGGGCTTTCTCGGCCTGTTGTACACGTCATTCTACATGTGCCGGTACAACCTCTCCATCGCTAACAAATCCATCAGCGGGGAGTTTGATTTCAGCCGGGCGGAGATGGGCTACATCATCACCACCTCGCTCTTTGCCTACGCGTGCGGCCAGATCATTAACGGGCTGCTGACCGACCGCCTCGGCGGTAAACGCGCCATGCTGATCGGCGCGGCCGGGACGATCCTGATGAACATTCTCTTTGGCGCGGCGTCGTTCGCGGGGATGCTGGGGCTGTTCATCGCCATTCGGGGCGTGGACGGCTACCTCCAGGCTTTCGGCGCGCCCGGAATGGTGAAGATCAACACGGCCTGGTTCAATCATCGCGAGCGCGGGCGATTCTCCGGCATCTTCGGGTTCATGATCAATCTCGGGCGCCTGGGAATTTTCACGCTGGGCCCAGCCCTGCTCGCGGGCTTCACAGTCCTCGGGCTGATTAACGTCCCGCCGCTTCACTGGCGCTGGCTGTTTTGGGCCCCCTCGATCATCTGCGCCGCCGCCGCCGTCGGCATGGCGTTAACAGTGAAGCAAACACCCGAGGAGGCCGGCTTCCACGGAGTCATTCGAGACGACACCGGCCCAACCGACGCCGGGGTGACTGCCCAATTCTCCCAGGTCATACGCGCCATCATGAGCAACCCGGTGGTGTGGATCACCGCCTGCGCCTACGCCTGCACCGGCGCGGTCCGGCAAGCCGTGGACCAGTGGTTCCCCCGCTATATGCAGGACCTTTACCACGTGGACCTGCGCTCCGTTCGGTTTCAATTCCTCGCATTCCTCATCCCGTTTGTGGCCTCAGCCGGCTCGCTGCTGGCTGGTTACGTCTCGGACACGCTGTTCAAAGGGCGGCGCGCGCCCGTCGCCGCAATTCTTTATTTCCTGGAAACGGCGATCATTCTCCTGGCAGCCCAATTCCACGGCGTGAATGCAGCCATCCTGTTCCTGGTCCTCATCTCCTTTACCGCCAATTCCACCCACTCGATCCTGGGCTCGGCGGCGCCGATGGACATTGGCGGGCGGCGTTTTGCGGGGTTCGCGCTGGGGTTGATTGACTCCTTCCAATACTTCGGTGGCAGCCTGGCCGGCTACTTCCTGGGCAACCTGCTCGACCGCAGCCTCGGCAACTACTTCTATTTCATGGCGCCATTTGGCGCCATCGGCGGACTGCTGATGCTAACGATTCGAGGCCGGATCAGCCACGCGCCAAAGACAGCCGCTCCAGCCGGAAAGGCCGGCCAGACTCCCGGCAACTGAGTCGAGGCCGGCGCTACGGGTGCCGGCGTCTCTGGCTCTTGCCGCGGCCCGGCCGCATGATCCCCTCGCATCTCAGCAGCGCGCGCTTCCAGTCCAGCCCGCCTGAGAAACCGCCCAACCGGTTGTCGGCAGCCAAAACACGGTGGCAAGGCACAAATACCGGAATGGGATTGGCCCCGCACGCAGCCCCCACCGCGCGAGCAGCATTCGGCCGGCCAATCGCCCGCGCCACCTGCCCGTAACTCCGTGTCCGGCCCCAGCCGATGCGCCGCAGCGCGCCCCACACTCGCCGCTGAAAGTCCGTGCCGGCGGACAGGTCAAGCGGCGGCAGCGTCTTTGGCGGCCGGCCGGCCAGCACCTGCTTAAGGGCCCGGACAGTCGCCGCGTGCCAACGGCGGACCCGCGCCGACACGTGCGCCGTGGCGACCCTGCGCCTGTGCCTCGGCGCGCGCGCCGGAAACTCCAAACCGCACAAGCCTCGGGGGGAATAATGCGCAACGAACTCCCCGCCGGGAGCGGGAATCACGATTTCGCATACGCGCGTTTCAATGGGGCTTCCTGTTCGCATCTGCAATCAAACCTGCATGATAGCCTGCGGGTTCAAAATCAAAGGCCTGTGGCGCGCGTCGGGGCCATGGCGCTCGATCACCGGTGCCCCTTGAGGAAGACCAGCAGCGTGCCCAGCAGGGCCAGAAACAGGATGACGGTGAAGAAAATGAAGCGGTTGCGCGCCACGCGCTTCTCATAACGCAGGGGACGAAGCCCCTGAATGCCGCCCGCCGCCAGGTAACTGACCAGCTTCGGATTGGTCGTGGACGGCCCGCGAAAGTGGTCGCGGATGCGCCGCAGCAGGGTGAGGAGGTCGTACTTGCGCACGCCCAGCTCGTTGTAGTGGTCCGGGGTTGTCACCACCTCGCCTCGCGAGTTCAGCAAATCCTGCCCGACCTCCTCGAAGATCGGCGCTTCGGCCGCCGGCGCCGGGGGCGGCGCGGGGGCGGAGGCGGTGTGGCCGGCCGTGCTTCCGCTTGGCAGGGCGGTGGAGCGCAAGCGCGGTTGGGAGTGGGCACGCTGCAAATCGGCGTCGAGGTCTTTGATCTGGGATTCCAGCCTGGCGATCTCGTCGTTAAGCGCCCGCGCGCGATCGGAAATCGGGTCCGGCTTCTTGCGTAACCACGCCATATCGTCAGCCGGTCAGTGACGCGTCAGGGCTATCAACAGGGCAACCAGCGCAAGCAGGGCCACTGCGGCCAGAGGCCACGTCAGGGCCAGCCCCACCCGGCAAAGCTCGCCGAAGGTGTGCGTCGCCAGCAGGGAGGGCGACGGCGTGACGGCGCCCTGGGCAAACGCGCTGCTGTCGGCCGCCTGCCCCGAGAGCACGGGGAATTTCAGCCGCGCCGCATTCCACTCCATGCGCGCGTTTTCCAGAGCGGTTAAAGCGCGCGTGAGTTCGACACTGAAGTTGTTCTTGGTCCAGGTCTCCTCCCGAATGGCCTGGACCTTGGCCAGGGCGTCCCGCAAATCCGCCAGCGTCCTGGCCATCTGCTCGGCGTCCCGCCGCGCGCTGAACTCAGCTTCCTCGAGCAGGCCCAGCCCGCGCGTCAGGCTCTGGATCATCTCCTCGCGGCCGGTGTGAAACTCTGTTTGACGCCGGCGCGTCTCCTCCAGGGCGGCCTTCTCCCGTTCCTTCGCTTCCTTTTCCCGAATGATTGCCGCGAGTTCCTGCTGCTTTCGCGCCAGTTCAGCGGCCACCTCCTCCCGGGTCGGCGCGCGCAGCGCCTGGCCCGCGCCGCCCGACACGGCGGACTGCGCCAGCTTCTGCGCCTGAAAATCACTATCCACAAACTCCGTCGCGTCGTAATCCGAAGGCATACAG
>CAZHEW010000001.1:30842-40055 GCA_964531815.1 uncultured Verrucomicrobiota bacterium | reverse complement strand
TTCGAGGGTGATTTCGTAGGCGGGCCGGAGGAATGTGGTGCCTTTGCTGAACTGGAGCAGCAGGGCGGCGGCCAGCACCAGGCCGATGAAGACGAACAGGCCGACCTTCCATTCGAGGCGAGATTTGTCCATGTTAAAAAGCGAGTTCCTTGGGATCGGAAACGCCCTCGATAAACTGCCGGACAATCGGGTCGGGCGAGTTGAAGATTTCGTCGGCGGTTCCGGCGGCGTAGATCCTCCGGTTGTGGAGCATCAGGATGCGCTGGCCCAGCCGGCGGGTGCTGCGCATATCGTGTGTCACCACGACGGTGGTCACCTCCACCCGGTCGCGCACCCGCAGGATGAGCTGGTCAATGCTGTCGGATACAATCGGGTCCAAGCCGGTGGTCGGCTCGTCGTAAAGGACGATTGCGGGGCGATAAATGATGGCGCGGGCCAGGCCGACCCGTTTTCTCATCCCGCCGGACAGCTCGGAGGGTTTCTTGTCCTCGATGCCGGGCAAGTCCACCATTTCGAGCACCTCGGCGACCTTCCGTCGGATTTCACGGCTGGGCAAAGTGCGCTCGCGGCGGAAGGCGAAGCCGACGTTCTCCGCGACGGTCATGGAATCGAAGAGGGCGGCGCCTTGAAACAACATGCCGAACTTGCGGCGGATGCGCAGCAGTTCGCGCTCGTTCATGGCGACGATGTTCTCGCCTTCAATCAGCACCTCGCCCGCGTCGGGTTGGAGCAGTCCTATCAAATGCTTGAGCAGCACACTCTTGCCGCCGCCGCTCCGGCCGATGATGACGACCGACTCGCCTTTCTCGATCCGGAAACTCACGCCGTCCAGAATGGCGTGAGAGCCGAAGCGCTTGTTAAGGCCGCGGACCTCGATCATAAGGTGTTGAGGATGCGGCCCAGGGTGAGGGTGAGGAAGAAATTGGAGATGAGAATGGCGATCGAGGAATACACCACCGCCTCGGTCGTGGCGCGGCCCACCCCTTCGGCCCCCTCGCCGCAATACAGCCCCTTGTAACAGCCCACCAGCGCGACAATGCCGCCGAAGAACACCGCCTTGATCAGGCCGACCAGCACGTCGCCGGTGCCCGTGTAGCGGAGCATGTTGTACCAGGAGTACACCGGGTCCACGCCCAGCAGGAACACCCCCACCAGGTAGCCCGCGCCGATGCCGACAGCGATGGCCTCCACGGTCAACAACGGCAGCGCCAGGTGCAGGGCCAGCAGGCGCGGCACGACCAGGTAATCCACCGGGTGAGTCGCCAGGGTGCGGAGCGCGTCAATCTGTTCGGTGACACGCATCGTGCCCAGTTCGGCGGCGATGGCCGCGCCGACGCGGCCGGCGACCATCAGGCCGGTTAGCACGGGCCCCAGCTCGCTGCACATGGAAACACTGACCACCGCCAGCATGGCCGTGTCCATCTTGACCTTGTGGAACTGGAAATAGGTCTGCGCCCCCAAGACCATGCCGGTGAACGCGCCGGTGATCAGGACCACGGACTGCGATTTCACGCCCACGAAGTGGATCTGGTAGAGGAGGTCGCGCCACGCCACCTTAAAGCTGAAGAGCGACACCACCGATTCGCGGGCCAGGAGCGTGATCCTGCCCAGGCCTTCCAGCCAGCCGGCAATCCATTTGCTGCCCCTGAAGTTCATGTCCGCGCCAATACTAGCCAACTGGCGCCGGCATCGCCATTCCTTTTGTGCCGCCTGTTTCTCACACGCCGAGGCTTGCCCCAATCCTTAGCGAATTGGCGACGCAGTTCACCAAAAGGCGCGGTGGGTAGGACTGCATCCCGAAGGGATGCCAGAGGTGTCGGCGGGTTCGCAGGGTCGGCTGTTGCGATCGGCCTTCAGCGTTACCAGGCTGGAGGCTCTGGCACCCCTACCCGGGGTGCAGGAATTTCTGCGCGTCTTTGTTCCGGTGGTCAGCTCCTTTTGCCCTGGCCGACCGCCGGCTACCATCTGTCAACCCTCCGGGTTGAACGCCCCAGCCGACCCAGCGGCTGGCGCAATGTTTCGCGACCGGATGGAGCCCCCGACCGTGCGCCGCTCGGGGGCACGCGGCCTGCAAGGGCACACTCCGCTCCTGTAAACCGCGTGCCATCACGCGGCATTCCGGGGGATGAATTATGCAGGCTGCCTTCTGTCAACCCGATCGGCGTGAACCGGCGTTTCGACCTGACCAACCCGAAGAATTGGCAGACGGTGCGTTGGCCGGCCCGGTCAACCCGCCAGGGTTGACCCTGATGTCTCTCCGCTCTTTGGTCCCTGGCGCGGGCTTCAGCCGAAGACAATTCCCTGCGCCAGGGGAAGCTCTTTGGAGTAGTTGACCGTCACGGTTTGGCGGCGCATGTAGTTTTTCCAGGCGTCGCTGCCGCTTTCGCGGCCGCCGCCGGTTTCCTTTTCGCCGCCGAACGCGCCGCCGATTTCGGCGCCGCTGGTGCCGATGTTGACGTTGGCGATGCCGCAATCACTGCCGCGGGCGGAAAGGAACTGTTCGGCTTCGCGCAGGTCGTTGGTGAAGATGGCCGAGCTGAGCCCCTGGGGGACTGCGTTGTGACAGGCCAGCGCCTCGTCCAGCGTCCGGTAGGGAATGAGGTAGAGAATCGGCGCGAAGGTTTCCTCCTGCACGATCTTCATGTCGGGGCGCGCGGCCACGAGGCAGGGGCGGACGTAGCAGCCGCCGGGATAGTGCGGCCCGTTGAGGTGCTCGCCGCCATAAAGGACCCGGCCGCCCTCTTTGCGCACAGCCTCCAGGGCGACCCGCATGTCTTCGACGGCGCGCGGGTTGATGAGCGGTCCCATGAGCGTGCCAGGTTCCAGGGGGTTGCCAATACGGACCTGCTGGTAGGCACCGACCAGGCGCCGGATGAGGGCCTCGCGGATGGACTCATGCAGGATGACGCGCCGGGTGGTGGTGCACCGCTGCCCCGCCGTGCCGACCGCGCCAAACAGGATGGCCCGCATGGCAAGGTCCAGGTCGGCGCTGGGGGTGACGATAATGGCGTTGTTGCCACCCAGTTCCAAGAGCGAGCGCCCCAAGCGGCGGGCGACCTGCTCGGCCACGTGGCGACCCATTTTGGTGGAGCCGGTCGCGGAGACGAGCGGGATGCGCGGATCGTTAATCAGGCGCTCGCCGATTGTCGCGCCATCGCCGATCACCAGGCTGAAGATCGCAGGGTCAACGTTGCTGGCGCGGCAGATTCGCTCGGCGATTTTGAGGGCGGCGAGGGCGGTCAGCGGGGTCTGGCTGGAGGGTTTCCAGATGGTGGCATCCCCGCAAACTGCGGCCAAGGCGCTGTTCCAGGCCCAGACGGCCACGGGGAAGTTGAAAGCGGTGACGATGCCGACGACGCCCAGCGGATGCCATTGCTCCATCATCCGGTGCTGGGGGCGCTCCGAAGCGATGGTGAGGCCGTAGAGCTGGCGCGAGAGCCCGAGGGCGAAGTCGCAGATATCAATCATCTCCTGCACCTCGCCTTCGCCTTCGGGCAGGATTTTGCCGGCCTCGAGCGCAACGAGCCGTCCCAAGTCGGACTTGGCCTGGCGCAAGGCGTTGCCCAGCTGGCGCACGAGTTCGCCGCGCTTGGGGGCGGGCACGAGGCGCCACCCCTGGAAAGCCTGCTGGGCGCGCCGGGCGGCCTGCTCATATTCCTGGGGCGTGGCGGTGCGGATCGTGGCCAGGACGCGGCCATCAACGGGCGATATGCTTTTGAGCAGCTTGCCGCTGCCGGACCATTCACCGCAGAAGACGCCCAGGTTCTCGGACTTGAGGCCGAGCCGTTTGAAGAGGGCAGAGGTAAGGGAGCGTGTTTGTTTCATAAGTCAGATCCAATATACCGCTTGGCTAAAGGCCGGTCGCACAAGGCAGCACTCGGGGGCTAGAGCAGGCGGCACTGCCGGTCCATGATGCGCAGCGACTCTTCGATGATGTCGTCCTTCAGGTCCAGCACGGGCCGCAAGCGGATGGAGCGCTCGCCGCATCGCACGACGAGCAAGCCCAGGTCGTAAGCGCCTTTCCAAAACGCGTCGCGCGCGTTGCCGCTGGGGAGATCAAACGCCAGCATCAGCCCGCGCCCGCGGACAGCGGAGATGACTGGGTACTTCTGGGCCAGCGCCTGGAGTTCGGCCAGGAACCGCTCACCCTGGCGGCGCGCGTTCTCGACCAGCCGTTCCGCCTCGATGATCCGCAGGTAATGCGTGGAGCGCACGTAGTCGGTGAAGTTGCCGCCCCAGGTCGAACTGATGCGGCTGGGAAGCCGGAAGCAGTTATCCTTGACCTCATCGAGGCGCGGGCCGGCCATCACGCCGCAGACCTGCACCTTCTTTCCGAAGGCCAGCAGATCGGGCAGCACGCCAAAATGCTCGCAGCACCACATCTTGCCCGTAATCCCCAGGCCCGACTGGACTTCGTCGAAGATGAGGAGAATCTCGTTTTCATCGCAAACCCGGCGCAGCGCGTGCAGGAATTCGGCCCGGAAATGGTTGTCGCCGCCTTCACCCTGAATGGGCTCGATGATGATCGCGGCGATCTCGGAAGGTTTACGGGCCAGCACGTCGCTGATCTGCCTGAGCGCGAGCTTCTCCTTCTCGGCTGCCGCGGCCTCGCACGCAGCGGAGGGCAGGGAGAAATCAATGCTCGGCGAGATAATGCGCGGCCAGGGGAACTTGGCGAAGTGGGCAATCTTGCGCGGGTCCGTGTTGGTCAGGCTCATCGTGTAGCCGCTGCGACCGTGGAAGGCGCGCTCGAAATGGATGATCTCCGTCCCGCGCTCACCTCGGCCCGCGGCAAGGTTCCGCCTCACCTTCCAATCCATCGCCGCCTTGAGCGCGTTCTCCACGGCGAGGGCGCCGCCCTCGATGAAGAAGTAGCGCCCCAGCGGCGCCAGGCCGGCAACGCGGGCGAAGGTCTGGACGAACGTCGCGTATTGCACAGTATAGACGTCCGCGTTGGCCACCTTGACCCTAGCCGCCGCCAGCAAGTCGGCCTGGACTTCCGGCTGTTCAAAGTGGGGGTGGTTGAAGCCGACGGGCTGCGAGGCGTAAAAGCTATAGAGGTCAATCAGTTCCCGCCCCGTCGCAGCATCCACGAAGCGGGAGCCGCGGCTGCGCGCCAGGTCGAACACGAGCTTGAACCCGTCCACGAGGATGTGCTCCTCCAATCGGGCAATGACCTGTTGCGGCGGGACATCGCCCGGTGCACTTTGTGTCGTCGCCTGATTCGAGGCGACACTGCTGGCTTGTTCAACAACACGCATATTGGTCTTCCGGACCCGGAAGACCCTGTGCAGATTAGCGAGTCGCCCCACCCGCGATCAAGCAAAATGGTCTCTCCGCAAAACGCGGGGACCGGAACGTAGCATTTTGGTCTGGCAAAGCGCCGCTTTTAGCTTATTTTTGACGGAGTTTGGACGAAATGATGGTATTGTCTTTTATGAGATTGAGTGCTTTTTGCATGGCGGTTGTGGTGGGCAGCGCGGCAGTAATGGGAGCGGACTTGCGGATTGGGATTATTGGCTGCGACACCTCGCATGTGATCGCGTTTACTGAGACGATAAATAACCCAGAAGCCAAGGGACATGCTGCCGGCGGCAAAGTTGTCGCGGCCTACAAAGGCGGCAGCGCGGACATCCCGTCGAGCATCGGGCACGTCGAGGGCTACTCCAAGACGCTACGTGAGAAGTACGGGGTGAAGATTTACGACCGGATCGAGGGGCTGTGCCAGGACGTGGATGCGGTCTTGCTGGAGAGCGTGGACGGGCGCCCGCACCTGGAGCAGTTACGGCCGGTATTGAAAGCGCGCAAGCCGGTTTACATTGACAAGCCGATTGCCGCCTCCCTGCGGGACGCGCAGGAGATATTCCGGCTGGCCAGGGCCGCAAAGGTGCCGGTGTTCAGTTCCTCCGGGCTGCGCTTCGCCAGGAACACACAGGCAGTGCGAAACGGGTTGATAGGACGGGTCGAGTACGCGGAGACGTATGGCCCCTGCTCGATTGAACCGCATCACCCGGACCTGTTCTGGTATGGGGTGCACGGGGTGGAGAGCCTGTTTACGGTTATGGGCACAGGCTGCCAAACCGTCCAGCGCGGCAAGACCAAAGACGGCCTGATCGAGGTCATCGGCACCTGGAGCGACGGACGCAAGGGTATCTACCGCGAGAGCGAGGGCTTCCACGGGCTCGCCAAGGGTGAGAAAGGGGAAACAGCCGTGGGGTCATTTGACGGTTATCAGCCTCTGGTGGCGGCGATCATGACGTTCTTCCAAACAGGCGTGGCCCCGGTTAGCCCCAGGGAAACGTTGGAGATTATCGCCTTCATGGAAGCGGCGGACCAGAGCAAGCGGCAGGGGGGTATGTCGGTGAAATTAGTGGTTGCATCTCCTGGGGCTTCCCTCTAGGATTTCGCAAAATCGATTGATTGGCCTATTTCGTGACCAGGTAAATCCTCGGTTGGACCCAGTTCAATGATGATTTGAAACCCGATGGTCGGGAACGGTCGCGAAAGAGCAGTCAGTCAAAAAGTCGAATTATAAATGAGTATGAAACTGTTTGTGGGGAATCTATCGTTCAACGCCACAGATCAACAACTGCGGGAACTCTTCAGCGCGCACGGGCCTGTCCAGGAGGTGGATATCATCAAGGACAAGTTCAGCGGCCGTCCCCGCGGCTTTGGATTTGTGACCATGGAAACCAAAGAAGGCGGCGAAGCCGCCATCAAAGCGCTCAGCGGCAAGGAAGTTGATGGCCGGGCCTTGACCGTCAATGAAGCGCGTCCACGCGAAGAACGGCCGCCACGCGGCGGCGGTTATGGGAGGCGGCGCGAGGAGCCGGCGTAAGCTTTTTGAGGCGTTCAGATGAACGCCTAGCATCGCGGCGCGGGAGCGAATAGCTTTCCGCGCCTTCTTGTTTTTCGGGCGAGCGCCTTCGTCCCTGCTCCGTTGCGCGCCACCGGGCGGCTACGATGTGGGTACACGGGGAGATGACAGTGTGGAGAGGCGGTTGCCATTGTGCGTAGCGGAATGACCTGGGTTGGTTCCAGATTGCGCCTGATTGGGCTGGGCTTGAGGGGACGTCCAGACCAGCAACTCAGGTCTGGAGCCGCTTCCGCATGGCCCCCATCCCTGAATGTTACCCGGCATGGGGTTGTGGGGACAGTTGCTTTCTCGAGGTCTATTTGAGGCTCAGAAAGTTTTTTAAGATCTGGCGGCCGTTTTGGGTAAGGATGCTTTCCGGATGAAACTGGACGCCCCAGATGGGGTGCTGTTTGTGCCGCACGCCCATGATTTCCCCCTCCTCGGTCTGGGCGGTTATTTCCAGGCAGTCCGGAACGGAGCTGCGCTGGATGACCAGCGAATGATAGCGCGTGGCGGCAAAGGGGTTGGGCATCCCAACAAACAAGTCTTTGCCGTCATGCTGAATGAGCGAGGTCTTGCCGTGCATCATGCGGTAGTTGACGACGACGTTGCCTCCGAAAACATGGCCGATGCACTGGTGCCCCAGACAGACCCCGAGGGTCGGGGTGCGCGGACCGAAGGTGCGGATGATGTCATTGGACAGGCCCGCTTCGCGAGGCGAGCACGGGCCGGGTGAAACCAGGATGCGCTCCGGCGCCAGGGCGCGCACCTGGTCCAGAGAAATCTGATCGTTGCGATGGACTTGAAGCTCCACCTCCAACTCGCCGAGGTATTGCACTAGGTTGTACGTGAATGAATCGTAGTTGTCTATGACCAGGAGCATAATGCTTTGCGGGGAACTCTAGGGAAGGCATGCCGGTTTGAAAATCAGGAAATCAACGCGAGCGCGGCGCGGCAGCTGTATTCGCGCGGCGAGGGCGCAGCGACGCCAGTTTGGCTTTTCCTTGGCGTTTGGCAGACGGCTGATAATATACCTCTCACATGCGACCCGCGGACCCCAAATCCCGTTGGATAGTAGTCTCAGCGCCACCTTCGCGTTGCCGTTCGTGGTAAACCGATGAGAAGGCGCGCGTTTTTTCTCTGTTATTTCGAGGCGACCCGGCGCTGCGACCAGGCGTGCCCTAACTGCATGACCGAGCGCGTTGCGCCCCCCTCCCGGCCGGAATTGTCCACCGAGGAAGCCAAGCGCCTGGTGCTGGATGAGCTTAAGGCCTTCTGTAATAAGGGAGCAGTCTCATTTTCCGGCGGCGAGATCCTGCAGCGCCCGGATCACCTGGAACTGATCGCGCACAACGCCCACAACGGTCTTTACACTTTTGTCAACACAAGCGGCAGCGGTCTTGATTCGTCCAGGGTTCGAAAGCTCAAGCGCGCCGCTGCCGGGCGCTTGACCATGGGGTTTTCCCTTGATTCGGTGGATGACGACATCCAGAAGAAGTGCCGCTCGGGGGACCGGGAGCGCCTGGGGCGGCTGCTCAAGCTGTGCGAAGAGCACGCCGTGCCCACTTTTGTGTTGCTGACGGTTTCCCGGCAGAACCTCGCGTCGCTGCAGCACACGATGGACTGGCTGCAGGCCAGGAAGATCGCGGTCATCCGGTCGCCCTTTGTGCCGCGGGGCGCGGCGGCCAAAGCCCGGCACCTGTGCTTTGATCGGGATGACATGGCGGCCAGGATTCATCCCGTCCTGCGAGCCAACCCGCTAAGCTACGTCAGCTACACCCCGTTTTTTGCCGCGCCGGATGCGACCCGGTTGAGCTTTGGCGGCGGAGGGCTCAGCCTGGGCAACCTGGGTTGCCAGGCCGGTCGCACCTTTCTCGGAATCAACGCGGAAGGGGACGTGGCTCCCTGCGTGCACCTGCTCGACAGCCCGGTTTGTTGCGGCAATGTGCGCGACCAGGCCTTGTCCCGCATCGTCGCCGAGTCTGCGATTATGCGCGTGTTGCGTGGCGAGCGGCCCGCCAAAGGCAAGTGCGCGCGCTGTCGATATGGCGATTCGTGTCGCGGTTGCCGCTCATTGGCCTATTACCACACCGGCGATTACCTGGCGGAGGACCCGTCCTGTTTCTTTCAGCCCGACAGCATCGAGACCCGCAGCCCGCATGAGGACGCGCAGACGGCCAACACGAGCGTCTTCCTGAACCATTTGGCCCGAAACCGCCCGTGGAGCGACATCTTCGGCGTCCAAGGGCGGTTGGGCGTGAAACTGCTCAATCTTAAGGCTTGGCTCAACACATATCTGGGGAGCCTGTAGCCATGCGGATTCTCCTGATTAAGCCGCGCTGGCTCGTCAAGGACGG
>CAZHEW010000001.1:0-30742 GCA_964531815.1 uncultured Verrucomicrobiota bacterium | reverse complement strand
GGCGGGGTGCATGCCTGCCTGATGCCGGAGGAGTGTCTGCAGCACGCCGACGCCATCGTCATCGGCGAGGCGGAGTATGTCTGGCCCCTACTGCTCAAGGATGTGGCCGCCGGCGTGCTGAAACAAACCTACCAGCAGGACAGGCCGACGGTTATAGACGATGTGCCGGTGCCGCGGCGGGATTTGTTCCGACAGAATCGCCTGGTCGGGATGATCCAGGCCACCCGCGGCTGCAACCACTCCTGCAAGTTCTGCTACCTGCCCCACGTCCCGTGGCACCAGCATCGCCGGCGCTCCCCCGAAAAAGTTTACGAGGAGCTCAAAGGCATGAAGCAGGGGATTGTGTTCTTCGTGGATGACAATTTGTTCGTGGACGAGGATTACGCGCTGGCCCTTTGCGAGAAGATTGCGCCACTCAAGAAAGCGTGGTCAGTGCAGGCGCCCACCACGATCACCAGGAACCTTCGTCTGCTGCGAGCCATGCAGAAGTCCGGGTGTTTCTTTGTGCAGGTGGGCTTTCAAACGGTGCACCCCGACTCATTGGAGCAAGCGGGGGTGGTGCAGAACCGGGTTGAAAACTACCAGGAGGTCGTGCGCCGCTTTCACCAGCATGGCATCCTGGTCCAGGGCTTCTTCATCTTCGGCTTCGACAACGAGGACCAGCGGATTTTCAAGACGGCGGAGGCCTGCATCAAGCGGATGGAGCTGGAAGACGCCCTGCTCTACATCCTGACCCCCTACCCTGGCACGCCGATTTACGACCAGCTAGAGCAACAGGGCCGCCTGCTCGCCCACGACCGCGAAAAACTCGGCTGGGCCAACGCCGTCTTTCTACCGGCCCGAATGACCCCCGAGGAGCTCGAACAAGGCGTGCAGACAACCTACGAAAACCTTTATCATTTCTTCAAGCGGCGGGCACCGCTGCGAATACTCAGTCCAAAGTGGCTGCCGTTCTTTCTCCGTCACCCGCGCATTCTAGGGGTCGTCGTGCAGGCCCTGAACCGCCGGGTCAGGATCATCAGGGATTAAACGCAACTACGGTTTGGGAGTTGCAGCCGGCGGTTTGGCAGCCGACTCCGGAACTGCTGCTTTCTTCTTCCAGGCAGCGAACAACCGCCGGTGAAGGGTGCCTGTAAACAGCCAACCCACGCAAACGACGACTATGATGGCTGCCGCGGTGAGTTTGCCCCGGAAGGTCGCAATCTCGCCGGTGTGGTAAGGGATGAAGGTGGCCTGCCCCAGGCCCATGACCAGAGTGGTGAGCACCAGCCCAAGCACAGCCCCTCCGATGGCCCACAACACAAAGTTCTTGTTGGACTTATAAGCCATCACGCCAAACCAGATGGCCGTCGCTGCTGCCACCGGCCACGGCACAAAACCAATGATCTCATTACTTTCCATGTTGATCAGACCTTAATCCACAATGAAACGTTCGCTTCTGCGAGTCAAACTCACATTACAGAAGTGTAATGCCCGCGAAAGCTTCCTGTCACGATTGCGATGCTCGAATAGGGTATCAATACAAGTAAGATTGAGGCAACACTTATGAAAAAGATTATCGCATACATGAACATTCGAACGTTAGGCCTGGCGCTGGGCGCGGCGGCACTGGTCGCAGGATCTACCGCCGCCGTGCCCAAGGCTGGGGCGCCCGCCCCCAAGCTGGAAGTAGAGGAGACGCCCGTGCCGCGCGCGGCTGGACCTCACGTTAGCTTCGCGCCCATCGTCAAAAAGGTTGCCCCTGCCGTTATCAAGATCGTCGTGACGACCAGGTCATCCCAAACCACCTCTCCGGACTGGTTTGGGTTCAACGACCCATTCTGGCGCCGGTTTTTTGGCGAACGCTTTGGCAACCAGCCTCCCAATAACCAGTTCAGAACCCCACGCCAGTATGGTTTGGGCTCAGGTGTGATTGTTACCAAGGATGGCTACATACTGACAAACAACCATGTGGTGGACAACGCCGACGAGGTAAAAGTGGCGCTGCAGGACGGCCGGGAGTTGACGGCCAAGGTAATCGGCCGGGACCCGAAGTCGGATGTTGCGGTCATCAAGGTGGAGGCGCAGGACCTGCCTTATGTGCGAATGGCAGACAGCGATAGGGTCGAGGTGGGCGATCTTGTGCTGGCAATCGGCAATCCGTTTGGCGTGGGCCAGACCGTCACCACCGGCATTGTCAGCGCCACGGGCCGGGGCAATCTCGGCATTGAAGAATATGAGGACTTCATCCAGACCGACGCGGCCATCAACCCGGGTAACTCCGGCGGCGCGCTGGTGGATGTGGAAGGTCGGCTCATCGGGATCAATACTGCTATCTTCAGCCGCTCGGGCGGCAACCAGGGCATAGGTTTCGCCATCCCCTCGAATCTCGCGCGCAACGTCATGGAGAGCCTGGTCAAGTACGGCCATGTCAGCCGCGGTTATCTGGGGGTTATGATTCAGGATGTCAACCCGTCCCTGGCCAAAGAGTTCAAACTCAAGGATATTGGTGGCGCGCTCATCGGCGACGTCGTTCCCAAGGGGCCCGCCGACAAGGCCGGCTTGAGGAACGGCGACGTGGTGCTCGAGTACAACAGCAAGAAAGTCCGCGACAGCCGGCACCTCAAGCTCGCGGTCGGTGAAACCAAGCCCGGCACCAAGGTGCCGGTGAAAGTCTTGCGCGATGGCGCCACCAGGAGTCTCGACGTTACCGTTCAGGAACTGCCCGGCAGTGAGAAGCTCGCCCAATCCAGCGGTCCAAAAGAAGCTGACGAGGGCACCCTCAACGGTGTGACTGTGAGCGACCTGGACGCGCAAGCACGACGGCAGTTTGACATCCCGGAGAGCGTGAAGGGCGTGATCGTCGCAGATATCGAGCCCGGCTGCGCCGCTGCCGAAGCCGGCCTCAAGCCCGGCGACGTCATTCAGGAAATTGACCGCACGCCCGTCAAGACCGCCGAGGAGGCCGTGCGCCTAACCGAGAATCCCAAGGACAAAGTCACCATGCTGCGCGTCTGGAGCAGTGGTTCCAGCCGCTACATGGTCGTGGACGAGAGCGAACCCGCCAAAGATTAGTTTCCCTCAGCCAAGCCCCTTGACGGACCAGCCGGCGCGGTATGAGCGGCAGACAAACTGGTTGGCTGCGGTTTCGGCAAAGGTTAACTGGGCCGCGTTCCAATGGAGGGTGGTCTGCGGAAACCGCAACGCGACGGTGCCCAGCAGAACTGCTTCAGCCAGGGGGCCTGAGTAATCGAACCCTGCGGTCGTCCGGCCCTCCCCCCGGCACGCGTCCACATACTCGCCCCAATGATCTTTTTCCGCGATGTCGGGCAGCGTCAGGTCCTTGAACTTCTTGTCCGGGTAAAGCATCGGCCTGGCCACGTGGGGCAGCACCAGCGCGCCTTGGGTGCCCACAAAGATGGAGCCCGTGCCCGGCAAGTCGTCGCCCTCAAGCAGTGCGCGAACCGCCGGCGGAGGCTTCTGGGCGCCGTCATACCAGGTCAGGGGCAGTGTGGTGTCGGCGGTGAAGGCGGTGCCGGGGAATACATATTGCACCTGGGAATCAACGGGCCAGTTCCATTGGTTGGGAGGCGTGCCCTCGGAACGGACTGATCTGGGCGCGCTCAGCTTAAGGGCCATGAAAACCGGGTCAAGAATGTGGCAACCCATGTCCCCCAGCGTGCCGGTTCCGAAGTCCAGACGTTTACGCCAGTTATTGGGATGATAGTACTCCTTGCCGATGAAGGGTCGTTCGGCGCAAACCCCGAGCCACAGGTCCCAATCGAAACCCGCCGGGATGGGATCCGAGGTACCCGGGAGGGCCGTAGCATCGCCCCAGGTGCCACTATTCCAGCAGTGGACTTCCTTAACGCGTCCGATAGCGCCAGCCTGCACCAGCGTGGCGGCCATGCGATAAAAGCTGGTCGAGTGTATCTGGATGCCCATTTGAGTCACAGCGCGCTTTTGGCGGGCAATCTCAGTCAGCTTCCGAGCTTCAAAGAGATCGTGCGTCAGCGGCTTCTGACAATACACGCTTTTGCCCAACTGCAGCGCGCTCATAGCGATGGGCGCGTGCATGTGGTCAGGCGTGGAGACGTTGACCGAGTCAATGTTCTTGGCTTCCCGATCCAGCAACTCACGCCAGTCCTGGTAAATCCTGGCCAGCGGAAATGCCTTCCTGAGTTCACCAGTCCGTTTCAAATCCACCTCGGCCACAGCTACAAGTCTAACGCGCGTGGAGCGGGCAAGCTGCTGAATATCTGCCCAAGCCATGCCCGAGGCCCCAAAGCTGGCGTGGCCCAACGCCGCGCTGGGCGCCCGAGCCAGCAGGTCGCGCGTGACAAAGGGCGCGCTCAACACCGAGGCGCCGAGAACCTTGAGAAAAGCGCGACGATTATAGGAGCAGTTGGACACTGCATTTGCCGAGTTCGCAAACATCAGCGCGTAACAAGCCACAACGGATAAGGGGCGTCAACGGAAAACCAAGGCGGCGGCTGACGTGAAAGCATTCGGGCTGGCGCCAAGCCTGACTTTTTTTTCGTGCGATTCTTTGATGGTCGGGTAGTACTTATGCCCATATGTTCTCACTCCAAAAGCTCTTAGGCAAAGAAGACAAGTTCTTTACACTCCTGGAAGCCAGCGCCGAGGCAGCCCGCGCCAGCGTCCAGGCGCTCGTCAAGTTGAGCCAGACGCTGGACCAGCCGCAGGCCTTCGACGAATTCGCCTACACGCGCAAGAAGGACAAGGAGATCACAAGCCAAATCAGCGACGCCGTCTATACCACCTTCATCACGGCCCTGGAGCGCGAGGACATCGAGGAACTGTCCAGCGCGCTTTACAAGATACCCAAGATGATTGACAAGTTCACCACCCGCGCCTGGGTGGCGCCGCAATATGTGCGCGGCGTGGATTTTTCCAGGCAAATCCGGTTGCTGCAACAGGCGACCGACGTGGTGCTCGAACTGGTCAAGTCGCTGCGCAACGGCATGGACCTGGAAAGGGTTAAAGACCTCAATGACCAGCTTCAGTTTCTGGAAAGTGAGGCCGACAACCTCATGATGGTGCTCTACAAGGAACTCTTCAGCGGCAAGCACGATGCCATCCAAGTCATCGCCCTGAAAGACCTCTATGAACTTCTGGAAAAAGTCATAGACCGCTGCCGCGACGCCGGCAAAGTCATCGCCCATATTGCCCTGAAGCACTCTTAGGCCCCCCATGACGTTGCTGTTGACGGTCATCGTCGTGGCGCTGGTCTTCGAGTTTATCAACGGCTTCCACGACACCGCCAACTCGGTCGCCGCCGTCGTCGGCACCCGGGTTCTGACCCCCACAAACGCCATCGCTTTGGCGGCAGTCACCAACCTGTGCGGCGCGCTGGCCGGGACCGCCGTGGCGACCACGGTGGGCCAGGGGTTGGTGGACGCCCACTGCGTCACCAGCAACACACTAATCTGCGGCCTGCTGGGAGCGACGCTTTGGAACCTGCTCACCTGGCGGCTGGGCTTGCCTTCCAGCTCCAGCCACGCGCTGATCGGCGGCCTGGTCGGCTCCGCCATCGCCTCGGCGGGCAATAACTGGGACGTAGTGATCTGGTCCGCGCCCGTCGCCGGCAAGCCGTGGTACGCCTGGGGCGGCCTGCTCTACAAGGTCATCATCCCGATGTTCAGTTCCCCCATCCTCGGGTTTGTGGTCGGATTCCTCTGGATGACACTCCTCTATATTGTCTTTGCACGTTTCCGGCCTTCGAGCATCAACCACGTGTTTCGCAAGCTGCAGATCCTTAGCGCCGCCTGTCTCGGCTTCAGCCACGGCAGCAACGACGCGCAAAAGACCATGGGCATCGTGGCCCTGGCCCTCTTCTCCGCCACCAAGGCCGGCGACCTGGTTCACCTGCCCGCCGGACTCCAGTTCCTGCACAGTCCGGAATTCAAAATTGCCCTGTGGGTGAAACTTGTCTGCGCGGCGACGATGGCCGCCGGGACGGCGACCGGTGGCCGGCGCATCATCAAGACCCTGGGCCGCAAAGTCTCCCGGCTGCAGCCGATCAACGGCTTTGCCGCCGACACCACCTCGGCCGCGGTGCTCATGACGACGGCAGCGCTGGGCATGCCCGTCTCCACCACCCATGCCGTTTCAACTTCCATCATGGGCGTCGGCACGGCGAGGAACCACAAAGCCATGAAGTGGCACTTGGTGGAGAGTATTGTCTGGACGTGGTTCATGACCCTCCCGGCCACCGGCCTGCTCGCTTATGGTCTGATGCGTCTGTTCCTGGCGCTCGGCGCTACCCCATGAACAAATCGCTGGCGCAAGACTATTGCTAGCCTATGACACTCCTGCTGACTGTCATTCTGGTGGCGCTGGTCTTCGAGTACATCAATGGCTTTCACGACACAGCCAACTCGATCGCCACAGTGGTTGCCACCAAGGTCCTGACCCCGCGTCAGGCCGTCATCCTCGCAGCGTGTGCCAATCTCCTTGGAGCCTTGTGGGGCACGGCCGTCGCGCGGACCATCTCCTCGGGCCTGGTGGACACCAAATTGGTTCTGCTCACTTCGGACATTATGATTTGCGCCTTGCTCGGCGCGATCATTTGGAACCTGATCACGTGGTGGTTCGGCCTTCCTTCCAGCTCCAGCCACGCCCTCATCGGCGGCCTGTGCGGCGCGGCGCTGGCCGCCTCCGACAACAACTGGAATGTCATTATCTGGTCTCAACCCGACGCCCAACACTGGTATCACGGCAAGGGCTTGCTCTGGAAGATCATCGTGCCGATGGTCATGTCGCCCATCGTTGGCCTCATCCTGGGCTTCATCGTCATGGCGCTGCTCTATCTGCTGCTCCGCAACGCCCGCCCGAATCGGGTCAATCGCTTCTTCGGCCGGGCGCAAATGGTCAGCGCCGGAGCCATGGGCTTCATGCACGGCACCAACGACGCCCAGAAAACCATGGGCATTATTGCGCTCACGCTCCTGGGCGCCACCACCGCCGGGCAGTTGGAAAACCTGCCCCGCTGGCTCTCCTTCCTCCACACGCCCGCCCCGTTGCCCGGCCAGCAAATGCAGATCGCCGTGTGGATCAAAGTCGTTTGCGCGCTGACCATGGCTGCCGGCACCGCCGTGGGCGGCTGGCGCATCATCAAGACGCTCGGCCACAAGATGGTAAAGCTTCATCCGATCAACGGCTTTGCCGCCGAGACCAGCTCCGCCACCGTGATTCTCATTGCCACGCACCTTGGCATCCCCGTTTCGACCACTCACAACATCTCCGCCGCCATCATGGGCGTCGGCGCCGCCCGGCGCCTCAATGCCATCAAGTGGACGGTCGTCGAGCGCATGGTTTGGGCCTGGATTCTGACCATTCCCGTTTGCGGCCTGCTGGCCTACGGCTTCGTGCGGCTGCTGCGCTAGCTGTGTTCGCGGGGGGCCTGGTCGGGGCGGTCAATCCCGCGCCAGGTCCTTCAGGGTCCGCTCCAGTTGCTGGCGCAGCGCCTCGCGCTCCGCATCCGAGGCGTCGCGCGGCACCCGCACCGGCTTTCCGAGAACCATATCAAACGCCGAGAACGGCAGAGGTATCTGGAACCGGTCCCAGCTCCGCGCCCGAATCTTCCAGCTCAGGTGATAGGAGCCGGCGACAATAGGCAGCCCGGTGACCTGCGCCAGGGCCATGATCCCTTCCTGAACCACATAACACGGCCCGCGCGGCCCGTCTGGAGTGATGGCCAAGTCATAGCCGCGCTCAGCCCAACTGACGAGTTCCAAAAGGGCTTGCGGACCGCGCCGGCTGGAGGAGCCGCGCACCGGTTGCACGCCGAAGCGTTCGAGAATCGCGGCGAGCAACGCCCCATCTTTGCTGGCGCTGACCATCGCGGCCATGCCCGGCGTGTGGTTGTGCTTCCTGACGTAGCCGAAATACGGCACCAAACAGAGCGCCAGGCGGTTGTGCCACACACAGTAAATCGCCGGCCCGGCCGGGCCGTCCTCAAAACAACCGGAGCGATCGGTCAACCGGTAACGCAAGGTCGCGGAAACCGCGCGCACCAGGGCGAAGACCACCCACGCGGCCAGCCGCTGGTGCCAGCGCGGCGCATTCGGCACCACCACGCCGCTCGACTTGCGGCGGCGGGCCGTGCCCGGTGACCCTGCCGGTTGGGATGGGCGACTGGCCACGACCATCACGCTCCCTTTTTCAAGCAGGCGCGGACGAGGTCTTCCACGGTCGCCTTGGGGCCGAGCGAGCTTTGGACTTTGCGCACGGCATCATGCGCTTCGAGCTGCTTGAAGCCCAGCGCCATCAAGGCGAGCACTGCGTCGTTGACCTTCTGGTCCTCCGGCGTGAGGGCGCGTTGCGCGCTCGCGGC
Organism: uncultured Verrucomicrobiota bacterium; assembly: GCA_964531815.1. Classification (GTDB taxonomy): domain Bacteria; phylum Verrucomicrobiota; class Verrucomicrobiia; order Limisphaerales; family UBA8199; genus UBA8199. The sequence continues at coordinate 22,404 of CAZHEW010000001.1, read as the reverse complement.
TTCCCAGGCGCCGGCAGCGCCGATCTTGTCTTTCAACTCCACCACGATGCGCTCCGCCGTCTTCCGGCCCACGCCGGAGATCTGCGACAACGCCTTCAAGTCCCCGCCGGCGACCGCGCCGCGAAAGGCCGTCACGCTGATCCCGCTCAGCACATTGAGCGCGATCTTGGGCCCGATGCCGCTGACGGTGTTGATGAGCAGCCGGAACAGATCGCGCTCCGCCCCGCTCATGAAGCCGTAGAGCATGTGCGCGTCCTCCCGCACGACCAGATGCGTCAGCAGCTTCACCTCCTGGCCGGGCGCCGGCAGCTTGTCAAAAGACGAGAGGGGAATGAGCGCCTCGTAGCCGATGCCATTGACGTCCACTATGACCTGCGTGGGCAGCGCTTCGATCAGCTTGCCGTGGAGAAAGGTAATCATACTCGTTTAGCGGCCTGAAAGCTGTAGCGTCCCTGCTCGTGGACAAATGCCAGCGCCAGCGCCAGGGCATCGGCCGCATCGGGGGCGGGCGCCTCGGCCAGGCGCAACATGCGCTGAACCATCTTGGCCACCGCCACTTTCTGCGCCGCGCCGTAGCCGACGATGGCCTGCTTCACCTTGCGCGGGGCAAGTTCATAGATCTCCAACCCGGCCTCGGCCACTGTCGCCAGCGCCGCGCCGCGGGCTTCCCCCATAATGAGCGCCGTTTGCAGGTTCTGGGCGTAGAACAATCCTTCAACAACGCACACAGCGGGCTGATGCCGTCCCAGCACCCCGCGCAAGGTCCGCGCGATTTGCAGCAGGCAGCGGGAGCGTGGCCAGCCTGCCGCACAAGAGATCACACCCTGCGCCAGAGTCGTCGGGCAGGGCTTGGCCAGCTTAATGATGCCGTAGCCCGTGCCGCGCAGCGACGGGTCCAGACCAAGGATAGTCTGGTGAGCTTTGGCGTGGATTTGCGCTGTTTGATCGAACACAGGTCTGGCCGCGCGCCGGGGACTGCCGAGGCGCTCTTGCATCTGCCGGAACTGCTGTGGGGTAATGCCCATCAGCGCCATAATGCCACCGGCCACACAGCGGCAAAAGCAGAAAACGGACGCAAGGGTCCCTTACCGCCCTCGCCTGTCGGCTGAAGAACGGTCTTGCCGAGTCGGCGCAGAAGCCGCCGGCGCCGCACGGGCTGCGCGGGGCGATTGGGATTGCATCATCGGCGTCCGCTGGCCGGAGGACGTGGTCGGTTGTGAGAATGAACGTGTCGGCGCGGGCGTGAAGGATGGGCTCGGAGCGCTGCGTGTTGGTCGCGATTCCATCGCCGGCGTCCGCGCGGCAGGAGATACTGCTCGTGGGGAGATAGAACGCGCCGGGGCAGGCGTGAAGGACGGCGCTGGAGTCCTCCGCTCCGGGGTCAAAGACGGAGTCGGCATGCTGCGCACAGGGGGTGGCGCTGGCGAGGGAGTGATGCGCGGTGCCGCCAAGGCGGGCGTCGAAACGCTGCGGGACACCCTGGCCGGCGTTGGGGAAACCGGGGCTGCCACTGGCGCCTGACGAGCGCTCCGAACCGCCGCGCCGCCAGCGGGTGGGGCGGGTCGAACTTCCTTCTTGCCGATGAATGTTGTGGCTGGGCGCGGAGAATCCCGGTTGACAGCGCCAACACTGCTGGCTGTGGTGCTTCGATTGGGCCGATCCATCTGCTGCACATTCAGCGGCTGCGCCGGTTTGTCTGCCGTGTCCCGACTCGGGGAGCTAACGCTCGGTACGGTAACTGCACGTGTGCTGGTCGTAGGACGCGAGGAGAAGGCGCTTGAGCGCGGCGAAGCGGACAGAGAAGGGATGGAAACTTTCGGCTCGGCGGACACTGTGCTCCCGCCAACCTGCGGTCTCCGAGCCGGCATAACAGGCTGCCCGTCCAAGGACGGCGGCAACCCGCTGCCACCGCCACGAAGGTCAGCCGTCGGTCGCCCGCCCGGTCCCCACCCAGTCCCCGCCGTGGCCGGAAACTCAGGGCGGAAAACAGATAACGTCCGGCTGTTGCCCTCGAACCGTTCGGCGCGGGCGCTCCGTCCCGGGGCACTGTTCACCGGGCGAATAGTAACCCTTTGAACCTCCGTGCGCGTCGCTTGCGCTATCCGGGAGGGCGGAACCCCGTGATTGATCACGCGGCCGTTGTTCCCGACGATAGACGTGGACGGCGGCGTTTGACTGAAGATCCGGGCGCCATGATCCGGCGGCAAGGCATGCCGATTGAGGTGGCGGTCACGAAAACGGCTGGCCTCCACGAACGTAAAGGAACCAGCTCCCAGGCCAAAACCGAAGCCGCTGCCGACGGGGCGCCCCCGATAGGCAAGTCCGTGCCGGTGCGTGAACGAAGCTCTGGGGGGCAACGGTGCCCAGCCACAATGGGCTTCATTGTACCTCCAGCTCACCCAGGATGGCCCCCAGACGGTGTCCGGCGCCCAACACCAGCCCACGCGATGGTGCCGGAACCAGCGGCCATAATGGAAGGGCGCCCAGCCCCATGTGTAAGACGAAAGCCAGTACCACCCGCAATCGCTGAAGATCCATCGGCCACCATCGCAATACGGTCGCCAGGCCGGGTTGGCAATCACCACCGTCGGCTGCCAGCAGGCTCCCACGCCCGCGACATCAACCCAAGTGCCGTAGGGCGCCAGAGAATCGTAAAAGACCGGATAGCTCGCCACCTCTGCGGGCGGCGGCGCTACCTCTGGCACCGCCTCCGCCACGTCCGGAATCTCTGCCGGTTGCGGAGCGTATAGACCGGGGTCTTCCGGAGCAGGCGCGGCCGGTCCAGGCACCGCGGTGGCCGACAGTTCCTTGAGCACCTGGTCCCGCTGAATCATCGCAGCCACGACCAAACTGGGAACCCCTATATCGTTCAGATAGATGATCTCATCCGCGCCCAGGTTGAAGGGGGCCACCGAGTTGGTGACGAACGCCAGCATCACGCTTTCTTCCGCCCCCGATTCCGCGAGCTTGATCACTTCGGTGGCTGGCCCACTCAGTTTGAGGTTGGACGGCACGGGTCTGGCAGCGGAAATGGGGGTCACCTCAGCGCTGGCAAGGTCCGATTCCTCCACGGGGTTCTCCAGCCCGGCGTCTCCGACCGCGCGGGCTTGTGGCTCCGCGACGCTCAATTCGGCCGTGGGACTGGCTGCTGCGTTCGTCTCCTGGCTTGACGCCGGCTGCGAGCACCCGGCGGCGAGGAGCAGACTCGCCACGACCAGTCCCAGACATAAACTCCAACAAATCGAGTTCTTCATGGCCTGCTATGACAAGTATAGCCTAATCGCACAGCCTGTCACAGGGATTTGACTCGATAACAGCCGAGCCTATTCACTCGCCGGAAACCGGAAACCAGGCGGCGCCGCAGTTTATACGGCACTGCCGCACCGGCCGCAGGCTGCGCCCCTGTCTGACCATGCAGGCTCTCCATCTGCGCAGCTCGCCGAGGGCCGCCCGGTGTCATCCCTCCGGCACGTCGCACTCTTGCCCCCTTTCCGCGCCGGGCAGAGCCTCATGAAGTGCGCCGATCGAGCGCAGCGACGACGGCGCTGTGGCTCCCGGTCTCAGGGGGTCGGTTGAAAGCCAAAGCGATGTGTACCCCCCTCACCCACCGCACTCCATATCATGGCAGCTCTTTAGCCCTTGTAGTAGCGGGAATTGCAGTACCGCCCTTCGCGGTTGAGGAAGTGGTGCAAATGGCTGTTGGTCCAGCCCATCGCCACCTGAAGAATGGTGTGCAGCCAGGCCAGGCTGGCGTGGCCGGGAACCTGGAGCCGCCGCCAAATGGGCGGCTCGGTGCCGAGCAAAACGACTCTGAGTTGGTAGCTGGGAGCATTGCCTCCCCCGGTAGCGGGTTCGATATTGGCGATCACAGATGCGTTCTTTCTGTTGTTGTTATATGTAGTGCGCCGGAAGAGCGCAGCGGCGACGGCGCTTTGGGTATGCGGCAACCCACTCTCCCGAAGCCTCTGCAATTGCACAATCCCGAAGGCAAGAACCTATCTGCCCGGCGGTTGGCTGGCGAGCTGGACGAGCGCTTCTTTGACGCGCACGATTTGGGCTTCGCTCAGAATCAGGTAGCGATCACGGCCCTCGGGCGCCGGCGTAAACCGCGTGAAACCGTCCGCCTCGACCGCCACCCGCCCGGGCGGTGAGAGGTCGAAATAGCCGCGGTCAGGCCGGACAGCGTACAGAACGCTGGTGAGATCCCATGTAGGCCGTTCATGCGGGGGCGGGTTGTAAAGGCAATAGGCTTCCGCCGCGGGGTGGTGCCGCGCGTAGCCGAAGTCGCGCTCGATACTTACGGCCGGATAGGGCACGGCAATCCCGATTTCGAACCCGCTCCAGACAATCGGCGTCGGCCATTGCGGGACGAGGTGCTTCGCCGCGGGAAGGTCCTGGACGACATTGTATTCACGGTCGTGGTGAGTGGTTCGGAAGGAGCCGGCCATAACCGAGAGCAGCTTGACCTTTTGCCGCACCAGGTCGCGGCCGTTCAGCGGCGAGCCCGCGTCGCCCGGCGTGTCGAGCAGCGCGGCGAAGTTGGAGAAATAGCCCACCTGCACGAGCACGACGGAGCGGTCGGGTTGGCGGCTAAGGATCTGCCGCAAGAGCTGCGTGGCCTCCGGCGCGTCGGAACTGCGCTTGAGACTGCGCGGATAACGAAGTCTCCTGCCGTCTTTGACCTCCGCAAGCGGGAGGAACTTGCTGAGCTCGTTCTTCAGCGCGGCGCGCGTATAGCCGATGGGAATGCCCCGCCGGCGATAAAACGTGTTCACGGCGTCCACGAAAGGCCCGGCCAGCTCGTCGGGCTTGGTGATCGTGACCGCGAGCAGTTCGCACTCCCCCCTGCTCTGCAAAGCATGGATCACCGACAGCGCCAGCACGTCGTCCACGTCATTCCCGACGTCGGTGTCGAAAATGATCCTCACGGGCGCGGCCCCGGCGGCGGAGGCGCTCCCCGGAGCGCAGAACCCGGCCAGGCTGAGGGCAAGCAGCACTGCGGCAGTTGAGAGGAAGTATCTGCGGGCCAAGTTCATAAGGTCTGTGGTCGAAATGCTAATTGGTTTACGCTGCGTAGTGTTTCGCAACCTTGCGGACAGCTTTCGCGATTGATCGGACATAGTCCTCGTCCATGGCTTCGTTCAACCCGAACCGCAGGCACGTCTTCAGAATCTCCTCGGTCTCCGGACACCTTACCCGGGTGTAGTCCATCTGGGTCAAACCGCATTCCTTAGCCGGCCAGTGCCCGGCAAAGAACGAGTGCTTCTGGAACATCGGCATGCCATAGACCGGCACCGGGATGTAGCCCGCCATGAACGGAGCCCCTTCGGCAGCCAGCGCCTTGACGAAGGTGGCGCGGTCGCAGCGCAGTTTCTCGGGCACCAGGCGCGCCAGGTAGAACCAATACACGCAACGATCGTCCGGGCGCACCTTATGCGTGAGCACGCTCGGAATGCCCGCCAACTCCTCCGTCAGCAGGTTGCCCAGTTTGGCGCGCTGCGCGGCGATGCCCTCCAACCGCGTCAGTTGGGCCGCCACAAACGCCGCCTGCAACTCAGTGATGCGGTAGTTGGCGGCCAGCGCCGTGCTCGAGTCCTTGGGGTTCAGACGGTTGGTTCCCTTGTCGCCGAACTTGATCAGCAACGGCCCGAACCGCTCTTCGCTGGTCGTTACCACCCCGCCGTCGCCGCAGCCGATGTGCTTGGTATCCTGCAACGAGAAACAACTGATCTGCCCCACGCTGGTGATCGGTTTGCCCCGATAGCGCGCGCCCCATGCCTGGGCGCAGTCCTCGATCAAAATCAGGTTGTGCTTGTCGGCGATTTCCTTCAGTTCAGCCAGGCGGCACGGGTTGCCGGCAAGGTGGACGGCAATGATCGCCCTCGTCCTGGGGGTAATCTTGCGCTCGACATCCGCCGGGTCGAGGCAGCCAGTCTGCGGTTCCAGGTCGGCGAACACCGGCACGGCCTGTTGAAACAGCACGCCGATGACGGTCCCGATATCTGTAATGCCCGACGTGATCACCTCGTCGCCGGGCGCAATGCCGGCGGCGGCCACTGCGATATGCAGCGCCGCGCTCCCCGACGAGCAGGGCTGCACGTATTTGTGCCCGTAGATGGCCCGGAAGCGGTCCATGAGCAACTGCGTCTGCTGGTTCCTCCAATAGTACAGGGAGTTCTGCTTGAGGGCGGCGCCAAGCTGCTGCAGTTCGAGCTCTCCCCAGCGGCTGGGTTTGGGCATCGCCCGGGTGACCGTCTTCGAGCCGCCATTGAGCGCGAGCTTGTCGGCTTCGCTGTCGGCTGTTTGCGCCACTCCGAGCTGGCTGGCGGCCACCAGCATTGAGGCGGAGGTGATGAATTCACGGCGGGTAAATTGATTGTCAGGTCGCATAGTGCGGCCCAGTGTAAGTCTCAAACCGACGAGTCCAAGCCGAAAGTGTCGGGTGGGTGCCTTAACTCGCCCCCCCGGAGTTGTGGTCCACCGCCATGACCGTCCGCATTCTGCCGTCGCTCCGCCGGCGTCGTTCCCCAAAGGACACAGCGGCAAATCTGGCAACGGTGTCAGTGTGCTGCCTACCTCAGCCCGGACAAGTTCGCCGTTGAAGTCTGCGGTCCGGGGAATATGCTCCGCGCGTTCGTATGTTGTACCGACAAGCCGGCAAGACCGGCCCGCGTGTTTCGATTCTGGGTTTCGGCTGCATGCGCCTGCCGATCACAGGCGGCAAGGCTCACCTCATTGACCAAGACAAGGCACAGGCCATGGTGGACTATGCCCTCCGCCACGGGGTGAACTATTTCGACACCGCCTACGTTTACCACTCGGAAGTGCCATTCCGGGCCGGCACGAGCGAGCTTTTCCTGGGTCGGGCAATCAGGGCGCGCCGGCAGGAGGTACAACTGGCCACCAAGCTGCCCAGTTGGTTTGTGCAGAGCCGGGCGGACATGGACCGTTTCCTGGACCAGCAGCTCGAGCGGCTGCAGACAGACCACATTGACTTCTACCTCGTGCACAGCCTGACGGGTGAAATGTGGAAGCGCCTGCGCGGGCTCGGCATCACCCAATTCCTGGACGCGGCGATTTCCGACGGCCGGGTCAAGCGCGCAGGGTTCTCCTTTCACGACGACGGTCCGGAGTTCAGGCCCATCGTGGACGCCTACGATTGGTCGTTCTGCCAGATTCAATACAACTTCATGGGCGAAGACTACCAGGCGGGCCGCGTGGGCCTGGAATATGCGGCGGGCAAGGGGCTCGGAGTCATTGTGATGGAACCACTTCGCGGCGGAGGGCTGGCAGCAAGAATCCCGGCCGAGGTGCAGGCGGTTTGGGACAAAGCCCGGATCAAGCGCACGCCGCCGGAATGGGCGTTGCGTTTTGTCTGGAACCGGCCCGAAGTGAGCGTGGTGCTCAGCGGCATGACCGAGCCGTCGCAGGTCGAGGAGAACATCAAGCTGGCCGATGACGGCCAAGCCAACTCCCTCACCAGCGAGGAGTCGGCCCTCATCCGGGAGGTCAAGGCCATCTACCTGGCCAGAACACGGGTGAACTGCACCAGTTGCGGCTATTGCATGCCCTGTCCTCACGGCGTTAACATCCCCGCCAACTTCGAGCAACTAAACGATCTGGCGATTTACCGGGACCGGGGGGCGGCAGAGTTCATCTACTTCCACATCCTCAAGGAAGAAGAGCGGGCTCCCCGCTGCACGCAGTGCGGCCAATGCGAAGCGTTGTGCCCGCAGCAAATCCCCATCCCCGCAAAGTTGAAAGAGGTGGCGCAGGAGTTCGAGCGCCGGTGAGCTGAATCGCGGCGCCTCTGCACCGCAGCCAGGCAGTCGGCGCGCGGGCAGGATGCCCGCGCGCCGGACGGTTGGCATTTCGCGCCGGGCAGGAACTATTCGGGTCAGGGGTTCTGCGCGCGCAGCGCGGCCACCGCGCGCCGGGCACCCGCGTTGATCAACTGTTCCACGTCATCGGCCCAGCGCCAGGCCGGCAGCCCATAGACCATCGTCGCCTGCGCGCCTTCATACCCCCAGCGCGACTGCGCCAGCGGCGGCATATCCTCTTGGAGCACGCGCAGCGACGGAATGTAGTTCATCACGTCGTTGCAATAGCCGGCCACCCAGGTTTGCGGGCCAAACTCCTGTTTGAACTTGAGCGCCCAATCCACCACCGGCTCGCCGCCGAGCGTGATCAGCATCTGCTGCCCGCCGAACTGCCATGCCTGCAACGGCAGCGGATACGTGCGGATAAACGGCCTGCCCGCCTTCAAGTCGGCCAGCAGGCGCGTTGCCCAGCGCTGCACCATGGGGGTCTTGTCGGCCGTGAGCTTCTCCAACTCGGGCTCGGTTGGCGCGGGGCCAAGGTTGAGCGTCACCATTTCCATTGCGGTCTGGAGCTCCGGAGCCAGCGTCCGCGGCGGCGCCAACAGAGTTTCTTCGACCGCGGCGGCGAGCATGTTGCCGTAGCGCTCTGCCAGCTCGAGCCGGCGGCGCGGCAGGGCATTCTGGTCGGCGCCGCAGCCGATGAAGAACATCGCTGTGGCCTCTGGGTGGCTCTTCTCGAGCGCCCGCTGCGCAAATCCGGCGTAGTCACCGGACCAGCGGTAGTAATCCATCACCGTATTATGGCAGGCGTAGCCGAAGAGCACTGCTTTGAGTTTGCCCTCCGGCAGGTAAGCCGCCAACACCGGCACCGCATGGTCCACCGGCCCTTTCAGAGCTCCCTCCGCAATACGGGAGGGCACGCCCGGTTCCGGGTTGTTCCGCCGGTTGACCGCGAACCCGGCGGCGCCCTGCCCGGCGGCCAGCCGGGCGGGCGACAAGTCCGCCAGCGCCTTGCCCACGGCCTCGAGCATCCTGGCTTCGAGGCCGTCCGAATACTGTTCGATCAACTCAATCTGGGCCGCATCGAGCGGATAGATATCGTAGAGCGCGTCGCGCAATACCGGGGAACAATGCGTGTGCGACACCGCAAGCAAAACCTGGTCCGGCTCCAGCGCAAACCGCTCTTTCAACGCCGCGCAGGTGCGCTGGTAGATGGGCTGCGGAAACCCCAGCAGGTCGCCGCTCAGGACTATCGCCCGGCGCCCCCGCGCGTCCTCGAGCGCCAGCACCTTGATCCAGAGGTCCATCTCCTTGCCTTCCGCCGGCCGCGTGCGCGAGGCGTAGCCGGCCATCCAAATCGGTTGCGTAGGGGTGATGTTGATCCTGGCCGTGCCGGCTTTCCAGGAGGGTTGATCGGCGGCCAGCCCTGAGCCGGCCAATAGGGCAGCCAGCGCCACCCAAACCGTGCGAATCCACAAGTTCATCCTTCCCAGCTTTCCGCCCCCGCCGGCCCCAGGCAAGGAGAAAAGGACGACGCGCGGCTCCCCCTTTTTCGCTCGCTTCGGCTGGCGCGATGAAGGAACCTGTGGACGACCTGGATTACAGAGATCATGAATGCCCAAGTGCCCAACGCGACCATGGCGGTGTACCTCGACCTGGAGAACATCGCACTCGGCGCTCTCGATGCCCATTACCCGACGTTCAGCATCCAGAAGGTGCTCGAACGGCTGCTGCTCAAAGGGCACATCGTTGTCAAGAAAGCCTATTGCGATTTCGACCGCTACAAGACCTTCAAGCGCGACCTGCATGAGGCCGCTTTCGAGCTCATCGAGATTCCTCACCTGCGGCAGTCCGGCAAGAACTCGGCCGACATCCGGATGGTGGTGGATGCGCTGGACCTCTGTTACACCAAGGGCCACGTGGATACCTTTGTCATCATTAGCGGCGATTCGGACTTCTCGCCGCTCGTGAGCAAGCTGCGCGAGAATGCCAAAAAGGTCATCGGCGTCGGGGTGAAGAACTCCACCTCCGACCTGTTTATCGGCAATTGCGACGAATTCATTTACTACGACGACCTGGTGCGCGCCGAACCTGCCCGGGCGCGGCAACGTCCGACATCAGGCACCCCGGCTGCGAAACCTGCCACGGAAGAGAACCGGGGGCCTTCCCTGGAGAAGGCCTTTGACTTGCTGGTGGAAACGTTGGAAGCCATCACCCAGGAGCGCGACGCCGACGAGCCGATCTGGGGCTCGATGATCAAGCAGGCGATCAAGCGCCGCAACCCCGGTTTCAATGAGCGCGCTTACGGCTTCCGTTCCTTCAACGACCTGCTCCTGGAAGCGCAGAAGCGCGGCTTGCTGAAGTTGGAGCCGGACGAGAAGTCCGGCGGCTATACGGTTCAGGCTTTGGCTGAATGAGCCAGCCGCACGTCGTGGTCGCGGGCGGTGGCGCCGCCGGCTGCTTCGCCGCCATCGTCTGCGCGGAGGCTTCCCCGAAAACCAAGGTTACCGTGCTCGAGCAGAGCGCGCAGTTCCTCTCGAAGGTCCGGATCTCCGGCGGCGGGCGCTGCAATGTCACCCATGCCTCGTTTGATGGCCGGGAATTAAGCAGCCATTATCCGCGCGGCGGGGCCGCGTTGCTCGGACCTTTCACGGTCTTCCAGCCCCGGGACACCCTCGCGTGGTTTGAAGCCCGGGGCGTGCAGCTCAAAACTGAGGCGGACGGACGCATGTTCCCGGCCAGCGACTCGTCGCAAACGATCGTCGAGTGCTTGACCCGCGCGGCCCGGGCGGCCGGCGTGGCGCTGCTGGCCAATCATGGGCTGGAGGCCGTCGCGCGCCGGCCGGCGGGCGGTTTTGCACTGACGCTGGCTGGTGGAAAACAGCTCGACTGCGAGCGGCTCATGCTGGCAACCGGCGGCTGCCGCGCCGCCGCCGGCGGCCGGTTGGCGGTCGCACTCGGTCACACGCTCGAACCGCCCGTGCCGTCGCTGTTCACGTTCCATGTTGCTGCTCCGTGGTTGCGCGGGCTGGCGGGAGTTACCGTCGAGCCGGCCGAAGTCTCGCTCCCCGGCCTTGGCCTGCGCGAGCGAGGGGGATTGCTCATCACGCACACGGGCTTGAGCGGGCCGGCTATTCTGCGCCTTTCCGCCTGGGGGGCGCGGGCGCTGCACGCGGCGGAGTATCAATTCCCGCTGCGAGTCAACTGGCTGCCACAACCGGGGCGCGAGACGATCGCCGCGCAACTGAATGCCCGCCGCGCCGCGGAACCGGCGCGCTTCGTCGTCAACACTCCCCTGCCCCCGTTAGCCGCGCGGCTCTGGGAACGCCTGGTGCTGACGGCTGGCATTCCCCGCGAGACGCGCTGGGCCGGCCTGTCGCGCTCCGGCCGGCATCAGCTCATCGAACAGCTCAGCGGCACGGAACTGCGGGCCGCGGGACGAAGCCTGAACCGGGAGGAGTTTGTCACCTGCGGCGGGGTGCGTTTAAGCGAGGTGAACTTCAAGACCATGGAAAGCCGGCTTTGCCCGGGGCTCTACTTCGGCGGCGAATTGCTGGATATTGACGGGCTGACCGGCGGGTTCAATTTCCAGGCTGCCTGGACCACCGGCTGGATTGCCGGCCGGGCAATGGCCGGGGCCAGCGGCTGAAACTTGCGTATGGCAAAGTTCCCTCACGACCCGGCCTCGATGCGCACCAAGGCACTCCGCGACGCTTACAGGCGAATGCGCGCGCGTTTCGGACATCAGCATTGGTGGCCAGCCGAGACCCCCTTCGAGGTCTGTGTCGGCGCGATTCTCACCCAGAACACCGCCTGGAGCAACGTCGAGCGCGCCATCGCCAACCTCCAAGCCGCGCGCGTGCTGAAGCCGGGAAGGCTCTTTGCTTTGCGTGAAGCAAAGCTGGCGGCGCTCATCAGGCCGGCCGGGTACTTCAACGTCAAAGCCCGGCGGCTGCGCGCGTTCTTACGAACGCTGGTCCAGGACTTCGGCGGGGATCTCGACCGCATGTTTGCCGGGGACACCGCCGCCGCGCGCGAGCGGCTGTTGGCCGTCCACGGCATCGGCCCCGAGACCGCCGACAGCATGCTGCTCTACGCGGGAGCGCATCACCGCTTTGTGATTGACGCCTACACCCGGCGCATCTTCCAGCGCCATGGCTGGTGCCACGGCGACGCCACCTACGAAGACCTGCAAATCCTCTGCGAGTCCGCGCTGAACCAGAAACCCCACCCTGCCCGGCTCGACTACTGGCGGAACTACCACGCCCAGCTCGTCATCACCGGCAAGGACTATTGCCGCGCCCGCCGCCCGCGCTGCGCCCAGTGTCCCCTCAAACCGCTGCTGCCGCAACGAGCCCCGGGCAAAGGAACAAGCCCTTAACCCGAACATCTCATGCCTGGGTGGCCCGCGCGCGGGCATCTTGCCCGCTTACACGGTCCGAATGGCCCAAGCGGGCAGGATGCCCGCGCGCCGGTCTGTTGGCCTTCCGTGCGGCACATGAAATATTCGGCCTTAAGCAAGCCTGGCGGAACGTGAGCCGGCTGAAGTCAGGGAGCGCCTTGCCATGCCCGCGGACAGCAACTAAGCTGCGCGCTCAACCAGTTTCTTGTGAGCCGTGCCAAGAGTCAGAGGTCAGAAGAGATCGGAGGCCAGCGTTCGGGCTCGCCACCGCAGGCGTCACGGTTCGGGCGCCGGGTGCAGCTTTTCCTGGCTTACCTCGTAATCCCGCTGCTGACTGGATACCTGGTCATTGCGCGCGCGTTCGTCGGCGACGGTCTGTATCCCATTGACGGCGGCGACGAAGCCGCCGAGACCTTCGTCCATTTGCCGCTGGCGCAGGCGCAATGGGCTTCCGGGAACGTCCTGCAGATCAACCTCTTCAACAACTTCGGCACGCCCATCCTGGGCGAGCCGGTGGTTTACCCCTTTGCCCTGCACGCCCTGAGCTACCTGGTATTCCGCCCGGTGCTGGCCATGTTGGTTAACAAGTTTGTCCTGGCCGTCCTCTCGATGATCGTTCTGACGCTGTTCTTCCAGCGCTACTTTCTACCCCTGATCAGCTCCCTGTGCGCGTTTCTGGCGTTTTCCAGCCCGGCGTTCTTTTACTTCTTCCAGAACCATCCCCATCAGGGGGCATTATGCTATTTCGGTCTCATGTTGCTGGCCCTGCGCTGGTTCTTTGACCGGCCGAACGGGCTGCGGGGATGGGGCCTTTACGGCGCCTTCCTGATCTTCCTGTTGAGCGTGGGAATCAACGGGGCGGGTTTGGGAATGCTGTTCGCTGCCGGGTATGCGCTGCTGCTGGCGCGCCGTCAAGGCCGGCTCCTGCTTTGGGTGCTGGCGATATGGGGAGCGGCCTTTGTCGCGGTTCATCCGCACTTCCTGGAGTTCCTCAAGCTGGCGCTGGCCAGCGCGCGCAAAGATCTCAATTACCAGGCGCTGACAGCGGCGGGGATGGCAGCACAGCTCAAGGGCCTTCTTCTCTTCAACAACGACAGGAGCGCGATGTGCATCTTCTATTCATGGCCGCTGGTGGTGCTGATCCTCTCGGGTCTGGCGTTGCTGGGCCGCGACGGCCGGCTGTCGGGAAACCGGCGGGAGATCAAAGCGCTGGCCCTCGCGCTGGGCCTTGTTCCCTGGCTTGGCGTCATGGTCTGCCGTCTGGTTCCCGCTTTGCCCGCATCACTCCCCTTCATCAAATCCGTCAACATCTCGCGGGTGCTGTGGTTTGCCGACGTGTTCCTGTTGCTGGCCGCGGGGCTGGCCATGGAAACACTCCTGCGGGGAGCCAAAGCCCTCAAGCTGAAGCCAATCGGGGGACGCATCCTGCTGGGGAGCCTGCTGGTGGTCTGCCTCGTCCAGCGCTACCCGGCCTTCCGCACCCAGGCCGACAACTTCCTCATGGACGAGTCCTGGACGAATTTCCAGCCGGAGTCCTTTCTGCAACACCTCAAGCCGGGCACACGCCTGGCAACGCTGACTGACCCGGAGCCCTGGAGCCAGGACACCAAGGTCAACCGCCACGGCATTCTCGGCAGCGCCGGCCGCTCGATCATCCTCGACGGCAAATTCGCCGACTACCTCCAGCGAGCCGGCCTTGCCTGCGCCGGCTCCCGGGGGATGACTTACTTCTTTGTTCCCAACTCACCCGGAGGCTTGGCCGATTTTGGCATTCGCTACTGCCTGGCCCGCGGGCCGGATGCGCAGATGGCCCAGGCGGGCTGGATTGAGCGCGCGCAAGACAATCAAGGCGGGGCGCAGAGCCCTCCCTGGGTGCTTTACGAAAGCCCCCTGCCCGTTACGCCGTTTCACCTCCTCCGCGGCACCGCGGGGGAATTCCTCCAGAAATACCGCATCGAGGGCAACCAGATCGAGGTTGAACTGCCACCCGTGCCGTCGGCCTGCGAGGTGGTGGCCACCTTCGTGGCGCTGCCAGGCTGGAAGGCATGGCTGGATGGCAAGCCCGCAGCCGTCCGCAGCGCGGAGAACTGCCTCATCCGCGTGCCTCTGGAGCCGGAGCAAGGGCCGGCCAAATCCCGAAAGCTGATCCTGCGGTATGCCCCCTGCAGCAACTCGTATTTGCTCGCCTGCCCGGCAGTGTCGCTGGGGGCGGCCTTCTTCGTCGGCGGTCTGTTGCGCGCGGGCAGAGCCCGGTCCCGCCGGCCGCTTGGAGCCAGGGCCCCCTCCCGCCTTGCACCGTCCCAGCCCTCACCTGCCGCCGCGCTTCCATCCCCGGAGCAAGGAACCTCTGTTGCAGGCGAAGGCTCGAATCGGAGCGTCATATTTGGGCTTCTGTTGGTGGCCGCCACGGTGCTTGCCTACCAACCGGCCTGGAACGCCGGGTTCATCTGGGACGACGAGCGGCACATCACCGGCAACCCCATGCTGGATCCCGCCAGGGGGTGGAAGGAGATTTGGCTCTCGCGCGACGCGTTGCAGTACTACCCGCTGGTGTTCACCTCCTGGCGGCTGGAACGGCTGCTGTGGAACAACAACCCGGCGGGCTATCACTGGGTCAACATCCTGCTGCACGCGGCCAGCGCCGTGCTGGTGTGGCGGGTGCTCCGCCGCCTGGGGGTGCCCGGCGCGTGGCTGGCCGGGGCGCTCTTTGCGCTGCACCCGGTCAACGTGGAATCTGTGGCCTGGGTCTCGCAACGCAAGAATACCCTGGCCATGGTGTTCTATCTGTTAAGCCTCCTGTGGTTCTTGCGCGCTCAGGCTCCCCCTCGCCTCTCCAACGGCTCTCCCCCCTCGCCCCTCACCCCTCAACCCTTCTGGTACTGGCTTTCCCTCTTCGCTTTCGTCTGCGCGCTCCTGAGCAAGACGGCAGTCGCGCCGTTGCCCTTCGTGTTGCTCGGGCTGGCCTGGTGGCAGCGGGGCGGGATTGGCCGAACCGAGGTCTGGCGCGCGGTGCCGTTCTTCGCGGCAGCGCTGATCCTGGGCCTGGTGACCGTCTGGTTCGAACGTCATCAGAACGCCGGCGACATCGTGCGCAGCGACAACCTCTGGTCGCGGCTGGCAGTCGCCGGCTGGGCGGTCTGGTTTTACCTGGGCAAGGCGCTGCTGCCGCTACACCTGGTGCCCATCTATCCCCTGTGGAAGGTCAACTCAGCCCACGCCCTGTCTTACCTCCCCGGTTTGCTGGTGGCCGCCGCGTTCCTGTTGGGCTGGCGCTATCGCCGCACCTGGGGCAAG
Organism: uncultured Verrucomicrobiota bacterium; assembly: GCA_964531815.1. GTDB lineage: Bacteria > Verrucomicrobiota > Verrucomicrobiia > Limisphaerales > UBA8199 > UBA8199. Next base: position 6,888 of record CAZHEW010000001.1, on the reverse strand, counting down.
ACCGGGCTGCTGGCGGGAGGTTACTTTGTGCTCATGCTGCTGCCCGTTCTGGGCTTCGAGGACATCGGCTTCATGAGCTATTCGCTGGTAGCCGACCACTGGCAGTATTTCGCCATCATCGGTCCCATTGCCCTGGTCTCCGCCGCCATCGTCAGCGGCTTGGGCCTTCCAGGGAGAAGGCCGGCGTGGCTGGCTCCCGCGCTGGGCGGCGTGCTGGCGGTGGCCCTGGGCGTGCTGACCTGGCGCCAAAGCGCGATTTACACCGATCCCGTCACCTACTGGCGCGCGGCCATTGCCGGCAACCCCAACTCGCCGGAGACCTGGAACAATCTCAGCGCCAACCTGCTGGAAACGGGTCAAGCGGATGAGGCAACGGCGCTCCTGAGGAAGACGGTGGAGCTCGCGCCAACAAATGCCGTCGCCCGCTACAACCTCGGCAGTGCCCTGATGCGCGCCGGGCAGGTGGATGGGGCCATTGCCGCGTATCAGAAAGTCATCGAAATCCAGCCCGGCCACGCCGACGCCCATTGCAACCTGGCCATCGGCCTGCACCAAAAGGGACAAGTGGACCAGGCGATCGCCCATTATCAAAGGGCCCTGGCCATACGCCCCGAGTTCGCCGAAGTGCATAACAACCTCGGCCGGGTCTATCAGGACAAAGGCCAGATCAATGAAGCCCTCACACACTATCGCCGCGCCCTGGAAATCCAGCCCGGCCTCTCGCAAACTCACTTCAACCTGGCCAACCTGCTGCAACACAACGGCCAAACCGACCCGGCGATTGCCCATTACCAGCGGGCCATCGAAATGCGTCCTGATTACGCCGAGGCGCACAACAATCTCGGCCGCCTGCTGCAGCAACAGGGGCGGTTGAACGAGGCGGCGGCTCACTTCCGCCGCGCCCTCGAATTCCAGCCCCGCCTTGCGGAAACACACTTGAATCTGGCGGACCTGCTCCTGCGACAACGACAGGCGACCGAGGCTTCTGCCCATTACCAGCAAGCCCTGGCCATCCAGCCCGACTTCCCGGAGGCCTGCAATCGCCTGGCCTGGCTGCGCGCGACCCATCCGCAAGCCTCCATCCGCAATGGCCAGGAGGCCATTACCCTGGCCCGGCGCGCGGACCAATTGGCCGGCGGCACCAATGCCGTCTACACCGGGACGCTGGCAGCAGCTTTCGCCGAGGCGGGCCGCTTTGCTGAGGCGGTGGAAACCGCCCAACGCGCCTTGCAGTTAGCCAATGATACGAATGATTCCACACTGGCAAACCGCCTGCAGGCGGAAATCAAACTCTACCAGGCGGGTCTCCCCTGCCGCCCCTCCAACTGACCAACCGGCAGGCTGAACCCACCCGCGATTCAAATCGCGGCGCGGCCAACACTCCATTTCTCCTGCCGCATTTGGATGACGGATTCTGAGCCTGTGAGAAATCTCTCTGATACCACCCCAAAGACTGTCAATTCGGCCGGGCCAGGAGTTCCTGGCTTGGCAAATAGCTGCCATTGCCGCGGTTGCGAGCCGATACCCCCGCAGTACCTCCGTTCTACCTCCGTTCTACCTCCGTTCCACCTCCGTAGCAGGTCCGTTCCAGACACGGAGGTAGAACGGAGCTGGAACGGAGCTGGAACGGAGGTAGAACGGAGGTACTGGCCCCAAGGGGGGGAGGGCGTGGCGAGAAGGAATTCGACTGACACGTCGTTTCTACGGGCCGCTGAATCTCCTTGACAGTGCTGACTCTCTATGACATGTTTTGCCAGTATAGTCGGCGTCAGCCAGCCCGTGCTCAAGCTGACCTTGAAAGCGCAGTGACGCAGATCTTTCAACTGGAAATGGGGACCATATCTCGGCGCGCTTGCGCGTTTTCCCGGGCGGCTTGGGGTGTGTACGGAGCTTGCCTCTGGCTGGCGTTCGCCTTCATCGCAGGCGCGGACTCCTTAACAAACCAAGCCCCCCCCGCCGAGTCCCGCCTGGCGGCGCACACCAATCTGGTCGCTACCTATGACGGCGGAAGCGTCAGCGCCGGTGACGTGGCGGAGGCCGGGGAGGAACCGCGCTTCGTGGCCGACGCCGAGCAGAACGCCCCCACCAACGCGATCAGCCTGGACGAGAACCTGGCCCGGCACCTGGCCGCAGTGCGCATTCTGGTGGGCGAAGCCCGGAAGCGGGGTCTTGACCGGCCGGTGGATCCGGAATTGGCCAAGGCGGGGCCGCAACCGCAGCACCATCCCTACAGCCAGAGCGGGCCGGGGTGGCCATTGGAGAAAAAGCTCATCGAGCAGCGGGTCCTGGCGCAGGCGCTGGAGGAGGAGATGCGCCGGGGCACGACCATCAGCGAGCAGGAAATCAACGAGCAATACCGGACCAACCGGTTCAACCTGATCGGGTTTGAGACGGTCGAGGCGGGGCGGATCGGGATCAGCGCGCAGAAGCACGGGGACAAGGCGCTGGAGCGGGCGAAGGAAGCGCTGGCCGCGATACGCAAGGGACAGGACTTTGCGGCGGCGGCGCGGCAGTATTCGGACCTTGAGCCGAAGCTGGCGCAGACGGCGCCTTATCCGGCGGCGTTCTGGGGCAAGGAGAGCGGTTTGGTCCTGGGCGCGCTGGGCGAGGGGAAGGTGAGCGACCCGGTGGCCGTCGAGGATGGCTACGAGTTGATCAAGATCGTGCGAATTCACCTCACCGACAACCCCAGTCCGGAGGAAGCCAAGGCGAAGCTGCGCTTCATGCTGAGCGGGATGGGAACGCAGGACCGCATCCAGGAAATGGCGAAGGCTGCTGAGGCGGCGTTCCCCTTCGTAACTGCGCCGGCAAACTCTTCACCCTCGAATCCCAACCCGCAACTTTCGACCCATCAAGCGCCGTTGGCTGATCAGGGCTCGCGGGGACGCTCGCCCTCCCAACTCAATACTGAATCCTCAACCAACCTCGTGCTGTTGCGTTGCGGGCAGTTTGTGCTGATGCGGGAGGAAGTTCGGGGCTTGGCGGCCCAGCGCGGCGCTCAGGGCGTGGATGACCAGCAGATGATCGAAATTCTCAAGCATGAGGGCGGCTACCACATCCAGATGGGCGAGCTGGCGCGGAGCATGGGCTACGACAAGCGGCCGGACGTGCAGCGGGCGCTGCGGTACGAGCTGGACAAACAACTGGGCGAGAAGGCGCGGCGGATTCTGCTGCCGGAACTGGCGGCGGAGATGACCTTCCCGGAAGCGCAGGTCCAGGAGACCTACGACACCAAGTTCACGGCGACCTTCCCGCCGCAGATGGAGTACGACGTGCTGGTAGTGCCGGTGCGGGTGCCCGCCGCGGCGACGGCGGAGGAGCGCGAAGCGGTGAGGACCAATGCCTTTGGCCGGGCCGAGGAGATCATCCGGCGGGTGCAGGACGGCGCCAGGCTGGAGGAGATGGCGAGCGGTGATTCAACCTTGCAGTGGGTGCCGGGCCAGAGCCGGGTAGTGGATGAGAACTCGGCGCTGGCGCCCCTGGTGGCGGGCCTGGAGGCGGGTGCGGTGGCGGCGGTGCCGTACGAGGATTTCGGCGGGTTCTGCATCATCCGGGTGGGCAAGTCCGAGGCGCGGCGCAAGATGCCTCTCGAGATCGCCAGGAACTACATCATCAATGACTTCCGCAACGAGGCGATGCGCGATTTCCATCAGCATTTCGAGACGGTTCTGCTCAACAAGTATCACTTTACCTTCGGCCCGGCGGCCGCCGCGCGAACGCGCGACGGAGCTTCCGCCGCGCCGACCAATACCAAAACTCAACCGTAGAACAATAGAATGGCTATGCGACGCACCGGCTACCGTCTGCCAACCCTGCGGGTTGCCTCGGGTTAGCGCATCAAATGGCCGTTCGCCCGCTCTGCCCGAGGTGTTCCGCGCCGCACCTGGACAAGAGCTTTTCTGGACTTCCGCCCCTGATTTCTGCCTGCACTCCTCCCGGCCCTCCCCGTCTCGATAGCGGCCCAGCAGAGAGCTTGGACTTGAGCCTGGCCTGGTCGTACAGTTGGCGAGAAACTTGGACCGCAACTACTTGACAGAAGCCTTACTGCGAGTCACGGGTCACACTAATGTACCGTACATGGTGAGGCAGGCCAGCCGAGCGGTTTCCATCCTGCGGTGGTGGGTTTTCGGATGCCCTTGGCGCGACGCCCCTACAGAATCGCCAATGCTAAATGTCTGTTGGCATTAGTTGTCCACCTGTAGCGCAATGCAAAGCATTTGACCAAAAGCCCAGTCTGCGTTAGGAATTATCGTGTTATGTGGTGTGTTGGACTGGCGAGCGGCCTCCTTCCGGCGGTGGCGTCGGAGTTTGCGACGCCCCTGCCCCGCCACCCCTACAGAATCGCCGGTGGCCAAAATACAGTGTTCACTGTATATGCGGAATTGACTGTCCGCGCTATAAGTGGACGCGTTGCTAAATGAAACTAACCGTGGGAAGGATTGAGCGTATGAAAGATTCAAGTGCGGGAATGAGAAACAGCAAGCGCCTCAAGCGCCAAACATTGGGCTGTGGGAGGTGCCGCAGACTCTTAACGCCCACGCTGATGCTGACGGCATGTCTGGTCATCTCCTCGCATGGGCCGGCATTGGCAGCAAACTGGGGGCCCTATGACATGACCACTAGCGGGACCATATACAACAATGGTTTTAACGGCTCGCTTAGGACGGGTTATTATTCGAGCAACGCCGGCCGATCTATACTCAAAGCAGGCGATGCCTACATGTTGACTATGCCGGCTGCTTCGCTGGTCACCGGTTCCAGTTTCTCAATCGCTTTTATGCGCAGTGGCACATACAGCTCTACGGCGAGCAGTTCGGTCAACATCTACCGGATCACCACGGCATGGACCAGCGCGAACTGGACCGACCCTTGGACAAATGACGGTGGGGATTATGCCACGGTCGGTTCCACCGCGCAAGCGGTCGTCTATCCAGCGGATGGCACTGTTTACACTTTTACAGGGACTTCGGCGTACACCTACCCCTATGGTGTCCTGTTTAGGGCGTCCGACGAGAGCAGCCTTACCTGCCGCAAGGCATGGGCTACCACGTCTCCTTATCCTACTCTTACGGTCAGCTACACCCCGCCGGCTGGCACGGCGAACGGAAACATTCGCAGTTGGGCCTATCTCGGGCATTATGCTCAGGGCGCGACCGCAGATCACGTAACGCGCATCAACACAGATCACGTCTCGGGCACTTATGGCGGCGTGAGCGTGGACGAGACTACCATTGCTCCCAACGCGGCGGACGGGTCGGCCGGCTACAGCTACGGCAATTCCTACGGCACCTATAAGTGGAAGAATGCTACCGGGGTCGCCGATGTCGTGGATCTGCTGCAGGCCTCGTTTTACAATACTACAGCCAAGGACAACGGCACCACCTATGCCGCAGTCTATATGTACTACACCGGCGCGACAGACAGCGACAATTACATCGGATGGGGATCTGACGATGACTGCAAGGTTTATGTGAATGAAGTGCTGCGGGGCTCTTTCCTTGGAGCCGGGCGTGGTGCTTCCGCCGACAATGACTTCAGTGGACCTTTCACCCTCACGCAGAACACGTGGTACCGGATACTCTTGAAGGTGGAAAACGGCGGCGGCGGCTACGGCCTGCACCTGCGTTTCGCCAATGCCAACCGCACGGCCCTAAGTGGGTGCACCTTCTACACCACCGATGGCACCGCGCCGAGCACCCCCACCAGCTTGGTGGAGTCCGGAGGTGCGACAAGCGGCGTTTGGCAGAACACGGATTCGAGCCCAACGTTTACCTGGACCTCGGGGACTGATTCTCAGGGGAGCGGGCAGGGCGTGTCGCGTGTGCGCGGGCAGAAGTACTACTTTGGCACCAGCAGCAGCACGAGTCCCAACACGTTTCAGACGGGCGTCAGCTATGCGCCAGGGGCGCAGGCTGATGGGACGTATTACTTCAAGGTGGATACGATTGACTACGCGTTGAACGAATCCAGTGCGGCCTCCTTCACGTTCAGGTACGACGGTACGAAGCCGAACGCGGTTACCAGTCTCAGTTCCAGCAGCCCCGGCAGCAGTGATACAACGTGGTACAATAGCTCAGGCAATCTCGTTTGGACCTGGACGGCAGCCATCGACGCCACCAGCGGGCTGGACGGATATGGAATCACGCAGGACCAGGCCTCGGGAACTCAGCCGGGCACCACGAAGACCCACGAAGAGTCAACGACTAGCTACACCCTGACCGGCCCGCAAAACACCGGAGAATATTGGCTTCATGTGCGGAGCAAAGACGTTGCGGGGAATTGGGATGATGCCGCGGACACCCAGCACCGCCGCCTCCTCGTTGACCGCACCGCGCCGACGGGCGTCGGCATGACCATCGGCACGGCCACAACCGGCAGCATCACAGTAACCGGCGCGGGCACGGATGCACACTCGGGCGTGAATGCCTCCACGGGCTACAACTACAGTTGCACCGGCAAGAGCGACAGTGGCGGGACGGACTCGTCCTACACCTGGACCGGGCTGACAGCCAATACGGAGTACACCGGCCTCTATGTCACGGTTAGCGACCAAGCGGTGTCAACGCCCAACACCGCAGCTTCCTCGCCACAGAGCAAATGGACGTTGTCGGCGGCACCGGCGGCTGGCACGGTGACGGCCTCTGCGGTGACCTACGGCGACAATGTCAGTTGGACGGCGGTGAACGGATTTGGCGCGGGCAAGGTGCAGTATTACCGGTATGTGTTCGATCAGAACGCGACCAAGACGTCGTGGGCGGACACCGAGACGCAGTGGTCCAGTGGTACGCTGGCGGTCGCGCCGACGGCGGCGGGCACGTGGTATTTGCACATCAAGGGCTACAACGGGGCTGGTGTGGGCAACGGCTATTACGACTACGCGGTGACGGT